>CALAZS010000204.1 GCA_937926265.1 uncultured Gammaproteobacteria bacterium | reverse complement strand
CAATTTCAGACATGGTGTCATCTTCCATCTCCAGCAGGATGTCATCGGTCATTTCCGGCGGGTAGATGAGCTTCATCAGTTCCATGGTTTTGTCATGAGGAAATAATAAAATCGCATTGCCGGCAACTGAGCCATCAAATTCCTCAAGCACACCGGAGATGTTGCCACTGCTGCTGCTTAACTCGGCAACAGCTTCACTGAATTGTGAAATTGAAAGAGACGGCACAGAGAGCAACACTTCTTTGCCAACCATTTCACTTAAAGAAGCAGCTGAACGGCTTATGCCGATATTAAAGACCTCGCTAATCGCATCCTTTTCGAGGTCATTTAAAGAAGAAGGGGTGATCATTCAGTTGACTTGATAAACTCAACAATACGGTCTTCAGTGATTGGCTTGGCAACGAACACCAGGTTGGCAGCGGCAGCCTTGTCCTGAACGGCAGACTGAATGTTAGCCGTTACCAGTGCAATATCGGCGTCAGGGAAATTTTTACGCAGTTCTGTGCCCAGCGTGATGCCGTCCATGCCTGGCATATTCATGTCCAGTGTCATCAAGTCGATGCTTTGTCCTTTTGCTTTTTCTAGCGCCTCTTCTCCGCTGGCGGCATCAATAATAGTCCAGTCAGGGTAATGGGTTTTAATGATGGTACTGATCATCATGCGAGACATGCGGCTGTCATCAACAATAAGTACGTTTTTAGGCATATGTGTTACCTGGAATTGATTATTATTTAAGGTCAAAGAATACTGTTTCTAATGCAGTATGACGGCAGTAGATAATATTACTTTAATCCTAATGTGATTTTATTTCGATGTCATTTCAATTCGATGTTACTTCAATTCACTGAGTAATTGCCTGGCCATTTGGATTGACTGTTGCTGGTAACCACCGCCGAACAGGTTCATGTGATTGAGAATGTGGTAAAGGTTATAAAGCCTTTTTCGAGAACGGTAGCCCGAATCGATAGGACTGACTTGATTGTAGGCCTGGTAAAAGTCGTTCCCAAAACCGCCAAACAGTTCTGTCATGGCAAGATCTGCTTCAGCATCACCGTAGTAAACGGCAGGATCGTAAATGACAGGTTGGCCTTTATCATCAAAAGACAGGTTGCCTGACCAGAGGTCGCCATGAAGTAATGCCGCTTTTGGGTCATGGTCAAAAAATGCATCGCAACGCTCTATAAGGTCTTCGCAAACTGTAATGACTTCCCCATGATAGCCATGGCTGGATGCAAGTTTTAGCTGGTAACCGAGCCGGTGCTGTTTCCAGAAAGTACTCCAGTTTTTTTCGGGATTGTTTACCTGGGGTGAAGAGCCGATTGTGTTATCGCGGTGCCAGCCGAATAATCTCTGGCTAGACTGGTGTTGCAGGGCGAGCTTTTCACCCGCCAATGCGAAGTTTCGAGCACCCGGGCCGCCTAGAGGCAGGTACTCCAGTACCAGCCAGGCGTTGTTGGAGTCAGATCCGTGGCAGATAACTTCAGGAATTCGGAAAGCTTGAGCAGCATTCAAGGCATTTAGACCCTCAGCTTCAGCAACAAACATTTCAGATAAATCGGCGCGGTTGCTTTTGATAAAAAACTTCTGGTGATCATCTGCAAGAATAAAGGTCTTATTGATACAACCTCCGCCGGTTCCCTGGTTTGTATGCGGTTTAAACGACTTGCCGGTGGCTTGTGATATTTGCTCACAGATTGCCAGTATTGCAGGGATCGTATTCATGTGCTCCAACTCTTTATCAAAAAGTACTTATACACATTGAATTTCAATGAGATAGCACAAAGATGAAAACTGAACGTTAAGTTTTAATATATTAGGCAATTCTGTAAGTTATTGAATTTAAATTAAATATTATTTTTTTATTGGCATATAAAATTTGCATTGCACAATAAGGCTTTTTAGGGCAGGAAAACTTTAAATATTTTTCCACAAAGTTATCCACAGGCTTTTCTACTGCCAGGCATTCAGACATTTGATAAAGTTGGCCAATGAAAACATCGCCAATTTTGCGTGTAGCAGTTTCAGTGCCGTTGCGAGCATTTTTTGATTACCTTCCGATACAGGATGAGCAAGCCAGGCAATATAATCCTGGTGTAAGGCTGCGCGTTCCGTTTGGCAAAAGTGAGCGAACCGCGGTATTGATCGAGGTTGTTGATCATTCCGAGGTCTCACCAACGCTGCTTAAGCCGGTGTTGGAGGTTTTGGATGACGAACCGCTGCTTATGCAAAGTGATCTGGATTTTCTCAAGTGGGTTGCAGCTTACTATCATCATCCAACCGGGGAAGTGGTTTTTTCTTCGCTTCCGGTTCGTCTGCGCCAGGGTAAGCCATTGTCAAAGCTGCGTGTAGACAGCTGGTGCTTGACTGACACTGGACTGGAAACTGATGATGATGCGCTGGCCAGGGCGCCTAAACAACTGGCCCTGTTACAGTTGTTCAAGGACAGGGGCAGGCCGCTTAAGGCAGGTGATCTGACAGAACTGTTTGGCAACTTCAGGCCGGCCTTGAAGGCGCTGTTGGAAAAAGAACTGGTGATTGAGTCCAGTGAATCATTTAGTCAGACACTTAGTGAGACAATTAGTGAAACAGCTGGCCCGAATAGTAAGAAAGTACAATTTCAGCGACCACACCTAGAGCTAAATGATGCCCAGAAAAATGTAGTTGAACAGGTTCTATCTGGAAATGGGTTTAAGGCAAATTTACTTTACGGAATTACAGGAAGCGGCAAGACTGCAACTTACCAGGCAATTGCATCCCGATTGTTGAACAAGGACAGGCAGGTACTGATACTGGTTCCGGAAATTGGTCTTACTCCGCAACTTCTGGAGCGTTTTCAGACTCAGCTATTACAGTCTGAAGGAACTGAAAAATCCGGGCATTTAGTCACTTTTCATTCCGGCATGACTGATGCTGAAAGATCAGTCGCCTGGCAACAGGCGGCAACAGGCGAAGCTGATATTGTCATAGGGACCCGCTCCGCAGTGTTTATGCCAATGCCAAGGCTTGGTGTCATCATTGTTGATGAAGAGCACGATCAGTCATTCAAACAGCAGGAAGGTTTTCGCTACTCGGCCAGAGACCTGGCTGTGGTCAGGGCCAAGCGCTCGCAATGCCCGGTGTTATTGGGATCGGCCACGCCCTCCTTTGAGTCTTTTCACAATGTGCAGAAGCAGCATTACCAACTGTTGAAAATGACAGAAAGGGCGGCCAACGCCAAACCACCAAAAATTGAATTAATCGATATACGCTCGGTTAATCTTGATAGTGGCTTTTCTCCCGTAACCCGGCGTCTGATAAAAGAACAGCTCGACGCCAATCACCAGGTGATGGTTTTTTTAAACCGGCGAGGCTTTGCACCGGTAATCACCTGTCATGACTGTGGCTGGGTTGCCCAGTGCCAGCGCTGTGATGCGCGCATGACCGCACACCTTGCAATCAGGAAACTGCACTGTCATCACTGTGGCTCCCAGCAGCACTGGCCGCACAAGTGTCCCGATTGTCAAAGCGAAAAACTGTCAACGGTGGGCGAAGGGACTGAGCAGGTCGAAAATGCGCTGCAGAAGTTTTTTCCTGATTATAAATGTGTGCGTATCGATCGTGACTCAACACGAAAAAAAGGCAGTATGGATGATAAGTTAAACCTTATCAGGCAAGGCAAAGGTCAGATCCTGGTAGGGACGCAAATGCTGGCAAAGGGGCATGATTTTCCCGATGTCACCCTGGTTGTCATGCTGGATATTGATCATGGGTTTTACGGTACGGATTTTCGCTCAGCAGAACGCATGTCTCAGCTGATATTGCAGGTTGCCGGCAGGGCAGGGCGTGCAGAAAAACCCGGGCGCGTGTTAATCCAGACCCGCCATCCAGATCATCCTTTATTACATATCCTGATTAACAAAGGCTACGAAGATTATGCCCAGCTGTCACTGGTTGAACGTCAGCAGGCGCAGTTGCCGCCATATGCTTACCAGGCCCTGATTCGGGCCGAGGCAAACAATCCGTCCCTGCCAGAAGAGTTTCTATTAAAATCAAAACAACTGTCAGAAAAAATTAATCTGAAAAATATTGAATTCTGGGGGCCTGTCGCGGCTACAATGCAACGTAAAAAAGGCAGGCATCGCTTCCAGTTATTACTGCAATGCAGCAACAGGGCAATGCTGCATGACTTTCTGCAAGTTTGGCTTCCAATGGCTGCAGAAATGCCTTTATCGAAAAAAGTACGCTGGTCAGTCGATGTTGATCCACAGGATTTTTACTCCTGAGTTCTGTGATATCCTTGCGCGTCTTTAAATCAGCCTAAATAGAGATTTATGAAACAACAGATTCAGCAACTTTTGCAGCAGGTATTGGCAGAATTGCATCAGCAGCAGGTTTTTGCTGACGCGGTTGAGTTTCGTCCGATGGTTGAGCGGGCCCGGGATGCTTCACACGGAGATTTCGCATCTAATGCAGCGATGATGTTTGCCAAGCAGGCCGGGATGAAACCACGTGACCTGGCGGAAAAAATCATTGAAAACCTGCCTCCTGCAGCTGAAATTGACTGGCTGGATGCGGTTGAAATTGCCGGTCCGGGATTTATCAATTTTAAACTGTCTGCTAACGCCTACCTGAAACTGGTCCCCGAGATTCTTGAAAAATCCAGCCGCTATGGCCGGTCGGAAACTGGTGCAGGCAAAAAGGTTCAGGTTGAATTTGTTTCAGCTAATCCTACAGGCCCATTGCATGTCGGTCATGGCCGTGGTGCTGCCTATGGTGCGGTGGTGGCTGACTTGCTCGAAGCGGTCGGTTTTGAGGTGCATCGTGAATATTATGTTAACGATGCCGGTCGCCAGATGGATATTCTTGCCACCTCGGTTTGGCTGCGTTACCTCGAGCTGGCAGATGAAGAGTTGACCTTTCCTGCCAACGGTTACAAGGGTGATTATGTCTGGGACATTGCGGCAACACTGCATCGTGAAAATGGCAATGATTACCGTCATGGCAGTGACGAGGTATTTGCCGATATTCCGGCAGATGAACCTGCCGGTGGCGACAAGGAACTTCATATAGATGCGCTAATCGGCCGTTGTAAACAATTGTTGGGGGATAACCGTTACCGCTTCGTATTTGAATTGGCAATTAACACCATTCTTGATGATATCCGCGATGACCTGGCCCTGTTTGGAGTGAGCTATGAAGAATGGTTCTCTGAAAAGTCCCTGGTAGATTCAGGTGCTGTTAACAAGGCCATCGATAAATTACGAGCTTCCGGTCATCTTTATGAAAAAGAAGGTGCCTGGTGGTTCAAGTCCACTGATTTTGGTGATGAAAAAGACCGAGTAGTTATCAGGGATAATGGCCAGGCAACATATTTTGCATCTGATATTGCCTATCATATGCAGAAACTTGAGCGTGGCTTTGATCGTGTTATCGATGTCTGGGGTGCAGATCACCACGGGTATGTACCCAGGGTTAAGGCAGCACTGGAAGCCATGGGTGAAGACAACTCCCGTCTGGATGTTCTGCTGGTACAGTTTGCCGTGTTATACCGTGGGGGTCAGAAGATTCAGATGTCGACACGATCCGGTCAATTTGTGACGCTGCGGGAGTTGCGCAAAGAAGTGGGTAAAGACGCGGCCCGTTTTTTCTACGTAATGCGAAAATGTGAACAGCACATGGATTTTGACCTTGACCTGGCCAAGTCCCAGTCAAATGATAACCCGGTTTACTACGTTCAATATGCTCATGCCCGGGTCTGCTCGGTACTGCGCCAGGCTGCACAGAAATCCATGAATGTTGACCCAACGCCGGGCGACCAAAACCTGGAAAATCTTACCGAAGAACATGAGATAGCCCTGCTTAAGCAGTTATCCCGGTATCCTGAAGTGGTCGAAGCTGCTGCACTTAATGAAGAGCCCCATCAACTCACGCATTACCTGCGTGAACTGGCAAATGACTTCCACAGTTACTACAACAGTTCACAGTTCCTGGTTGAAGATGACAAGGTCAGGGATGCCAGGGTAAAACTGATACTGGCAGTGCGTGAAGTGTTAAGAAATGGCTTAAACCTGATTGGTGTTTCTGCACCTGAACAGATGTGATTTTACTCCGGCAAACATGACTAAAGATTACCGTCGCAGGGCAAATCCCCAGCCAAAACCGCAAAAGCCGCCGATGCCAACCTGGGTGCCGTTTTTTTATGGTTCGCTTTTTGGCGCGACACTTGTTGCTATTGGCTGGATTTTATTTACGCCGGCAGGCACTCCCCTGGTTATGCCTGAGTTTGGCGCTGGCAGTGCCTCTCAACAGGCCAAGACACAAAAAACTGTCGAACAGGAACAGCCGGAAAGGCCTCGTTTTGATTTCTACACCATATTGCCCGAGATGGAAGTGGTGATCAGCGACGAAGAGGCGGAGCCGCTTCCTGTTGACGACAAGCCAACTGCCGGTTCTGCAACTGCCAGTTTAGGGACAGATTCAGGCACAGATTCAGGTACAGGTGCAACGGAATCCACAACTGCAGGGAAAAAGCCAAAATACCGTTTGCAGGTTGGTTCGTTTAAAAAAATGTCTGATGCCGACCGACAGAAAGCCCGCCTTGCCCTGTTAGGTGTTGAAGCTGAAATTCAGAAAGTTAATGTTGGTGGGGGTGATGTCTATCACCGCGTTTTGACAAGGCCAATAGCCAGCAAAACCGAGTTGAATGCCAAGCGAAAAATGTTTCAGCAAAACAGGATCAATTCGCTGGTTGTACAAATCAAAAATTAAGCCCGTAAATTATTGGCGTTTTACCGTCATCCCGGCTGAATATTTTCCCAGCCATGCTCTTATAGTGCTTATCAGCGAATCTTCCACACCGGTAAACCGATGATCGGCACCTATGATTTCAGCCTGACGGTAGTTGCTGTTTTCAGCCTTGTTTAAAATGGCTGTAGAGCGTTCTTTTCGGCTATCCAGAACCGGCTTCAAGGCTTTTGAGCCAAACACATCAAGAACCGGTACCTTGATTTTTTCCAGGGTTTCCGTGATTTCCGGCGGGTGCCTGCTGTCGAGGTTCACCACGACAAGGTTTCCGAGTTCTTCCCAGTCGGGTGTGGTTGTCATAACTGCAGCATATTTGGCGCCGGATCCAAACCCGACAATCGAAATATTCTCTATATTTTTTGACAGGAAATGGTCGATACCGGCTTTTATCCTGGAGTTTGCCTGTTGGGATAAACCCGGGAATAGCTGATCCAGTTGTGCCAGCGCACTGCGGGATTCATCCAGGTTTGGAACCGGCATCTGCAGAGAAAGAGTTGACCAGCCATGCTCGGGCAGTTTTTCAGCAAGCGGGCGAATAACTCCTGGAAAATCAGCATTTTGCTTTAAGTCATGGACGATGATTATGCCACCCTGAACAGTCGCTATGGAAGACTCACGGTAAATACCGACAAAAGTTTGATCAGCCGCCTGCAAGTCAACGACTTCGGCGTTGTCGGTACTTTGAATATGTTTTCTGAAATGATTTTCGTATTCGGTTTCAAGCAGTGATGAAGCAGCAAATAAAGCCGGAGTGAGCAGGATTAGAAGTGCTGCAGCAAGATGATTTGTGATGGAAAATCGTGTCATTTTTGTTAATACACTGTTCAAGAATGCTGAAAAATAATTCTGCATGGGGTAAAGTCGCCTGCTTTGCAGTATATATGGGCTCACATTTTTTTTCATTAGCGGCCAATTTAAAGGTAATGCCGCTTGAATTTAGGAGAAGACAATGGCTTCAGATAACCTGATTGCACCCTCAATTTTATCGGCTGACTTCGCCAAGCTTGGCGAAGAATGCGACAACGTACTTGCTGCCGGTGCGGACATTATTCATTTTGATGTCATGGACAACCACTACGTACCAAACCTGACTATTGGTCCCCTGGTATGTGATGCCCTGCGTAAACATGGTATTACAGCACCGATTGATGTGCATTTAATGGTCAGCCCTGTCGATCGCATCGTTGGTGATTTCGCAGCAGCCGGTGCGACCTATATCACTTTCCATCCTGAAGCTTCCGATCATATCGACCGTACCCTTCAGCTGATCAAGGCTGAAGGCTGTAAAGCAGGCCTGGTATTTAACCCGGCTACACCGCTTTCCCACCTCGACTATGTCATGGATAAAATTGACATGATCCTGTTAATGTCAGTTAACCCCGGTTTTGGCGGACAGAGTTTCATTCCGGCTACCATGGATAAACTGCGTCAGGCTCGCAAAATCATTGATGATTCCGGTCTGGATATTCGCCTCGAAATCGATGGTGGAGTTAAAGCTGACAACATCGGTGAAATCAAGGCTGCCGGTGCTGACACCTTTGTTTCAGGTTCCGGTATTTTTGGCAAACGTAATGAGTCAGATGCCCACAAGTACGACTCCATCATCAAGGAAATGCGCGACGAGATGGCAAAAGCCTGATTCTTTTATTGCGTGATAAATGCTTCCATGATTAAAAAGCCGGCGATGATTCTCATTGATGTCGATGGCACGCTGGTAGACAGCGTGCCGGATCTGGCATTTTGTGTTGATGAGATGATGTTGCAGCTCGGTATGGAACCACGCGGTGAAAAACAGGTGCGCAACTGGGTTGGGAATGGTGTCGAAAGACTGGTACGTCGGGCATTGACTGGCGAGCTTGATGGCGAGCCTGATGAAGCCTTATTTGAAAAGGCCTACCCGATTTTTCTAGATCTTTATGCTGATAACAGCTGTAAACGCACTGAACTGTATCCTGGTGTTAAAGAAGGTATTGAGCACCTTCAGACACAGGGTTACAAGCTGGGTTGTGTAACCAATAAAGCCGAACAGTTTACCCTGCCCATTCTCAGGCAACTTGATATTTATGATACTTTTGAGATTGTTGTATCCGGCGATACGCTTGAAGTGAAAAAACCTGATCCCGGCCCGTTGTTATATGCAGCTGAAAAACTTGGGGTCGATGCGTCACAATCGCTTATGCTGGGCGATTCACAAAGTGATGTTAAAGCTGCCCGCGCAGCCGGTTTTCAAATTATCTGTATGAGCTACGGATATAATCACGGCGAAGATATTCGAAAATACGAGCCCGACCTGGTGATTGATTCTATGGCCGAACTCAAAGCTTATCTATAACTGTAATTCAAGGAAAAATTATGTTCAGAGCGATTCCCCTGTTTATTGTTCTTTTGGTTGCCTATAACCTGGCCATGTTTTTCGGAGACATCAATGCAACCCTGGCCACTCAGATGTACTCTGTTGGACTTGCATCAGGTGCTATCTGGTCATTTACAGTCAGTGACCTGTATATCATTCTTGGTGTGTTGATTCTTTATATTGAGATTTTCAAGTCTACCGGAACCGGTGTGACTTCTGTTATAGATCACAGTCTTTCGATGATTGTTTTTATCATTTTCCTGGTCGAATTTTTAATGGTCGAAGGTTGTGGTACGTCGACTTTCTTTATTCTGACATTGATGTCGCTGCTTGATGTGATTGCCGGTTTTACCGTTTCCATTGTTGCGGCAAGAAGGGATTTCGCAATCGGTCCAGAATAATTCAGTTTTCGGTCCGCTAAAAAGAATTAAAAAAGCGCTCGAATGAGCGCTTTTTTATTGGAGATTTTTGGAAATTTTCTGATTTCGTTTGAAGTCGTAGCAGTACCTGATTTCGCCATTGGGTACTTTCCAATAGCAGACCCGGTAGGATAACTTTTCAATAAAACGAAACTCCTGACCAAACCGGTTGTTGATTCTATGGGAGTGATTAACTTCTCCATCTAATTCGATAATTGCTTCATTATGGTTGTTCAGCCATTCCCGGGCAATTTGGTCAGCAACTATCGTAGCTGACTTCATACTCATTCCCTCAATTTGCTGGTTCGCAAATGAGTTGGTTGAAAACATAAAAACAACTAATAGAATCAATCTAACCATGACTAACTACCTGATTGAGAATTATCAATTAGAATATAATTAATTTCTTATTAAGTCAAGAGGCTCATTTCCAATCTAATTTAGTTAGCATAATTTAATGAGCTAAAGTTTAGCGGACAAAAATATATCGCTATCGGCGAAATTAGACGACGTTGAGGATTTTTTCGTTTCATTCAGGCGAATATCGCGTTAAGCTCTATTTCATGATCATGGGAATTCAACAAGGCAAACACGAAGTAAAGCGATGG
Organism: uncultured Gammaproteobacteria bacterium; assembly: GCA_937926265.1. Taxonomy (GTDB): domain Bacteria; phylum Pseudomonadota; class Gammaproteobacteria; order Chromatiales; family Chromatiaceae; genus JABDQZ01. The sequence goes on along the minus strand of CALAZS010000204.1, from coordinate 13,313 downwards.
CGTAATATCATCGAATGATCTCCCGCTTTGCCAATTACTTTTTGTCCGGAGAAAACCCGTGAATTCAGAAAAATTCAACGCACTTGTTGAAAAAGGTTTCAATCGTATTCCTGTTGTCTGCGATGTACTTGCAGACCTGGAAACTCCTCTCAGCGTTTATCTTAAACTTGCCAATAATCCATATTCTTACCTGTTTGAGTCAGTTCAAGGCGGAGAAAAATGGGGGCGTTACTCCATTATTGGTCTACAGGCTAACAAAATAATCAAAATAAAAGGGAATCAGGTTGAAGTTGAAGAGAATTCGCAGATTATTTCCACAAAAACAGTCGATGACCCTCTTGAGTATATAGAATCCGTACAAAAATCCTTCAATGTGGCAGAAATTGAAGGTTTACCACGTTTTTCTGGAGGTCTGGTGGGGTATTTTGGTTACGATACGATTCGATATATCGAACCCAAACTGGCAAACTGCCCCAGCCCTGACCCGATTGATAATCCGGATATTTTACTGATGGTGTCAGATGAAGTGGTTGTTTTCGATAATCTTTCAGGACGCATGTATATCGTTGTGCATGCCCGGCCGGACCAGGGTGATACGCTGGAATCGAGTCAGAAGCGTTTACGTCAGATTATTGAACAGATTAACCAGCCTCTGCCACGGCAGATTCCAGGCCCGGCCAGGCAGGTTTCTGAAGATGATTTCGTTTCCGGCTTCACCGAATCCGGTTTTAAAGATGCTGTAGAGCGCATTAAACAGTACATTCTTGATGGTGACTGTATGCAGGTGGTGATCTCGCAGCGTCTGTCCGTGCCGTTCTCAGCAGCACCACTGGATTTATACCGGGCCCTCAGAGGCCTGAATCCTTCACCTTACATGTATTTCCTGCATCTGGGCGATTTCCAGATTGTCGGCTCATCACCTGAAATTCTGGTTCGACTCGAAGATGAAAAGGTTACGGTGCGCCCGATTGCAGGTACACGCCGTCGCGGCTATACCGAGGAAGAAGATCTGGCTATGGAAGCAGAATTGCTCGCCGACCCTAAAGAGCTCGCTGAGCATTTAATGCTGATTGATTTGGGTCGAAATGATACTGGCAGGGTGGCGGAAATCGGGTCGGTGAAACTCACCGATAAAATGATTGTTGAGCGTTATTCGCATGTCATGCACATTGTTTCAAATGTTGAGGGCAAACTGAAAAAAGATATGACCGCTATGGATGTTTTAAGGGCAACCTTCCCGGCTGGAACTGTCTCTGGAGCGCCTAAAATTCGTGCCATGGAAATTATTGATGAACTTGAGCCAGTAAAACGCGGTGTTTATTCAGGTGCAATTGGTTATCTATCATGGTCCGGGAATATGGATACGGCGATTGCAATCAGGACAGCGGTTCTCAAGGAAGGGGTATTGCATATGCAGGCTGGCGCCGGCATTGTGGCAGATTCGATACCTGACCTTGAGTGGAAGGAAACCATGAACAAAAGCCGTGCGGTATTCAAAGCGGTTGAGCTGGCAGAGGCCGGGCTTACAACACATGGCTGTGAGGAGGAATAAAAATGTTATTGATGATAGATAACTACGATTCCTTTACTTATAACCTGGTTCAGTACTTCGGCGAGTTGGGGGCTGATGTCAATGTTATTCGTAATGATGAAATAGACGTCGACGGTATTGCGGCTCTGAAACCAGATTACCTGGTGATTTCACCCGGTCCCTGTGCGCCGGCCCAGGCTGGTGTCTCAATTGCTGCGATCAAGGCATATGCCGGCAAAATTCCTGTATTAGGTGTGTGCCTTGGTCATCAGTCGATAGGCGAGGCTTTCGGTGGAAAAATCATCCATGCCAACCAGGTTATGCATGGCAAGACTTCTCCAATTTTTCATGCGGATACCGGCGTTTTTTCAGGGCTCGAAAACCCTTTTGAAGCTACCAGGTATCATTCACTTGTTATTGAAAAAGCTTCGCTGCCGGATTGCCTTGAAGTTACCGCATGGACGGAAAATGATAATCAGGAAATGGATGAGATCATGGGGGTTCGACATAAGGAACTGGATGTTCAGGGTGTGCAGTTTCATCCAGAGTCTATATTGACTGAATACGGTCATCAAATGCTCAAAAACTTTTTAGAACATAAGTAAGTTCTGCGCATGCTGAAGCTACTCAATTTTTCTTCAGGACGCTCAAGCCATCCATGGGCGCTCGACTTCGGGCATCCTGCCCTCAGACGCCAGAGAAAATTTGAGTAGCTACAGCGTGCGGATAGTTTCATGCTGAATATTTGTCAGTGTTGCTGAAAGAAGTGTCTGCAGCATGGATGCTGCAGTCAAGCCTACAGGGATGTATTTACGGCGTCTTCTGTAAGCAATGGTGGCATGTATTCAGCTTATAAATTTTAGGAGGAAGTCATGGAAATCACTCAAGCAATAAATGCTGTCATTCAAAAACAGGACTTATCTGAAGCGCAAATGCAGTCAGTGATGAGAACCATCATGACAGGTGGCGCAACTGATGCCCAGATAGGTGGTTTCCTGGTTGGTTTACGCATGAAAGGCGAAACCATCAACGAGATTACAGCAGCAGCTTCAGTCATGCGTGAACTTGCGGCCTCAGTTGATGTGGATAAACAAAATCTGGTTGATACCTGTGGTACCGGTGGTGATGCATCGGGAACATTCAATATTTCTACAGCATCAGCTTTCGTGGTTGCCGCAGCCGGTGCAAAAGTTGCCAAACATGGAAATCGCTCGATTTCCTCGAAGTCCGGTTCAGCAGATGTGCTGGAAGCTGCCGGTGTGCGTCTGGATTTAACGCCTGAGCAGGTAGCAAAGTGTGTTAACGAGATTGGTGTGGGTTTCATGTTTGCCCCGGCGCATCACGGAGCCATGAAGCATGCCATTGGGCCGCGCAAGGAAATGGCGGCGAGAACCATTTTTAATGTACTTGGGCCTCTGACCAATCCGGCATCTGCACCGAACCAGGTATTGGGCGTATTTGCAGACGAATTGCTGGAAACCATGGCCAGTGTGTTACAGAAGCTTGGCAGTCGTCATGTGCTGGTTGTGCATGCCAGAGATGGGCTCGATGAGATCAGCATTGGTGATAAAACTGAAATTGCTGAATTAAAAGACGGTGTGATCCGACGTTACTCGGTGCAACCTGAAGATTTTGGCATAAGCCGCACGCCAATCTCCGAATTAAAGGCTGACAACGCAGAGCACAGTCTGGCAATTATTCGCCATGTGCTTGAAGACGAGGCTGGCCCGGCAAGAGATATTGTTGCATTAAATGCGGGTGCCGCTATTTATGCAGCCGGTATTACAGATTCTTTAAAAGATGGTGTGAACAGGGCTAAACAGGCGATTGCCAGTGGCGAGGCAAGAAACAAGCTTGATCAGCTGGTGATATTGACACAAAGTTTTTAGCTGGCCTTTATCAGGTATCAGGTATCAGATAACGGTTATCTGGCTGAGAGCCTAATCCGTTATTTCAACCTGGTAGCTGACGTCGATAATGACATACTCACGCAGGCCGCCAGGTGTTTGTATGGATACTTCGTCATCAATGGTTTTTTTCATCAATGCCTTTGCAACAGGTGAATCCATGCTGATTGAATTGGACTTCGGGTCAAATTCATCCGGACCAACAATTCTGTAAGTGACCTGGTTCTCGTCCAGATCCTCCAGACAAACCAGTGCTCCAAAAAATACCTGCTCAGGATTTGTAGGTACCGTATCAACCACTTTCAGTTCAGGCAGGCGTTTTTGCAGGTAACGAATCCTTCGGTCAATTTCTCTCAGTTGTTTTTTGCGGTAAATGTATTCCGCATTTTCAGAACGGTCTCCTTCAGCAGCTGCCGCAGACAGTGCCTGAACAACTTCACGCCGGGTTTTCCATAGCTCATCCAACTCGCCTTTTAGCTGCTCATAGCCTTGGCGGGTAATGTAGGGTGACTTTGGCTGGGCAGGAGGACGGTAGCGACCCATCTCAGAACTTGTTTGAATCCAGCATGATCAAAGTGCAGTCTTCCAGCCATTCAATGCCGGCATCGGATAAAGCCTGCTGTAATAAACCTGATTCAGTACCCGGGTTAAAAATCACGCGTTCAGGTTTTGCGGACAGGACTTCATCGATCATTGAGTCAAGTTTTGCGGCACCAACATAGAGTGTCAGTGTGTGAACCGGTTGCGGCAGATCATGAAGTTCACGAAAAACCGGAAAGCCTTCAATATCATCAAAACGAGGATTCAGTGGTAAAACATTGTATCCGTGTTTTTTTAATTTAAGTACGGCCTGATGAGAAAAACGCCCCGGTTTTGCAGTGGCGCCAAGTACAGCGACATTATGTTCAGAAGGTGTCATGAATAGGTCCAAGAGCAATATTATGATAATCTGCGCGACTTAAATCGCAGACGACTTCACGTATTATGAACGATACACCGGATATTCTGAAAAAAATTGTTGCCAGAAAACGCGAGGAAATTTCCGAGGCCCGGTCCGCTGTTTCACTTGCAGACCTGAAAGTAAAGGTTTCGCATGCAGGTCCCGTCCGCGGCTTTGTCGCAGCGATTGATTCCAGGATAAACCAGGGGCTTCCGGGAGTTATCGCGGAAATCAAGAAAGCTTCACCATCAAAGGGCATACTGAGGGAAAACTTCATTCCTGCTGACATTGCAACAAGCTATGAAAAAGGCGGTGCTGCCTGTTTGTCAGTTTTAACCGACAGGGATTTTTTCCAGGGTGGAGATGATTATCTTAGGCAGGCCAGGGCAGCCTGCAGTCTTCCGGTTATCAGGAAGGATTTCATTGTTGATCCTTACCAGGTTTACGAGGCACGCGTGATTGGTGCCGACTGTATTCTGCTCATTGTTGCCTGTCTTGACGATGCCGCGCTCGCAGAGCTGAATGACCTGGCTCATGAACTGGGTATGGATGTGCTTGTTGAAGTACATGATAAAAATGAACTCGAAAGAGCACTGAAATTAAACAACCGCTTGATTGGTATCAACAACCGGGACCTGCGCACTTTTGAAGTCACACTGGATACAACCTTGGGCATGTTGGCAGATATACCAACTGAAAGTATTGTCGTTACCGAAAGCGGTATCCATACCCGTGAAGATGTAGCTTTGATGCAATCCAGTGATGTTAATGCTTTTCTGGTCGGCGAGGCTTTTATGCGGGCAGATGACCCGGGTTCCAAGCTCTCGGAATTATTTTCCCGCTAGGTTTTATTCCAGTCCCAGTAGCGCGGCACGTTCAGCATTGGCTTTCTGGATAATGGAATAGCCGGCATAGGTATCTACCTGGCATATATCGGTGTTTACATAATCTTCGGGAATATGTGATGTCAGAATCTTGATGACCTGTTCAGTTTCTGTATCCCTGACAAAGCGCGTAATGGCATTGGAAAAACCGTATTCCTCGTTGAACAGGTCGACAACGACACGGGTAACCGGCTCAACTTCTCCTGAACGCAGGTAAAGACTTTCATTTTCCTGAAATTCTTCATTTGATATCCAGAGGCATAACGACATGTTGCCGATTTTAATGCCATGTTTGTTGGTCATCAGGTATTCCCATAACTTGAAGTTGTTGAATTCAATAAAGCGGATGGATTCCTCGTTATATCGGTTTACAACATTGCATCGAATCAGTTTTTCGATCGCCCGAAACGGATTGCCTGGCATTGAAAAGACTCCTGTTAATAATTAGCGTGTGCCAAACACAACGATAGTTTTGCCATGTACGTCGATGAGACCCTGTTCTTCAAGGTTTTTAAGTACCCGGCCAGCCATTTCACGTGAACAGCCAACAATACGGCCGATTTCCTGGCGGGTGATCTTTATTTGCATGCCATCAGGGTGAGTCATTGCATCAGGTTCCTTGCAAAGTTCAAGCAGGGTGCCAGCTATACGACCAGTGACATCAAGAAAGGCCAGATGGCCGACCTTCTGGCTGGTGTTTATAAGGCGCTCGGTTTGCTGTCTGCCAATGGCATAAAGAATATCGCGTATATAGGGTGCAAGTTCGGTTTTAAAAAGTTGTTCTAACTTTTCATAGGAGATTTCTGCAAGTTCACAGGCAGAACGGGATCGAACCATTACCGTCCTTTCCGGCTCCGGCATGAACAAGCCCATTTCACCAATGAATTCACCCTTGTTGAGGTAAGTCAGAATGATTTCATGGCCTTCATCATCTTCCATCAATACGGTGACGGTGCCATCGATCAGGTAATAAAGACTGTCAGAAGGGTCGCCAGGATGAATAAATTCAGTACGAGCCGGATATTTGCGACGGTGGCAATGTGACAGGAAGGGTTTTAAAAATTCTGGTTCGGGTTGTGGCGGTTTAACAATTGACATAATTAAATGGGGTTCATCCTGGCCAATAACAAAGTAAAATACCAACTTAATCGTTACAGTATAAGTACTGAATAGACAATAAACTATAGCTTAGCCACAAAAAGTGAAGGTAAAAATATAATGAAAGCGAGAGTGAAATGGGTTGATGGCGCCATGATGGTAGGTGAATCAGGCAGTGGACATGCCATTGTCATGGATGGCGCCCCCGAATTTGGCGGGCGTGACATGGGGGTTCGTCCCATGGAAATGTTGTTGCTTGGCCTGGGTGGTTGTACAGAGTTTGACGTGATTCACATTCTTAAAAAAGGCCGAAATACCATTGCAGCCTGTGAAGTCGAAATCGAGGCAGAAAGAGCAACCACGGACCCCAAGGTGTTTACCAAGATTCATGTGCATTTCAAGGTGAGCGGCCCGGGTTTGACTGACAAGGTTGTAGCGCGCGCGGTTAAGCTCAGTGCCGAGAAATTTTGCTCGGCCTCTTTAATGCTTTCAAAGGCCGCTGAGATTACCCACGACTATGAAGTAATAGATACATCATCGCCTGAAGAATGAGCCTCAAGATCAGCCCAAAACCAGCCCTAAAATCAAAAGGAGAATAATATGGCCAGTTCAAGACCTTCACTCGGATATGGTATGCGACATGTTGCATTGTTCAGTCGTGATCTGCAGGCCAGTCTGCATTTTTATGTTGAATTACTGGGAATGGAAATTGAATGGCAGCCTGATGAGCATAACTATTACCTGACTTCAGGTGGTGACAACCTGGCACTTCACCAGGCAGAGTCTGACCAGAAACGCGATGAAATGACCCAGCGCCTGGACCATATCGGTTTTTTTGTGGATTCGGAAGAAGAGGTTGATAAATGGTTTAAGTGGTTATCTGAGCATGATGTTCAGATGCGAACTGAACCCCGCACGCATCGCGATGGTGCCAGAAGTTTTTACTGCTACGATCCCGATGGCACGGTGGTTCAGGTAATTCATCATCCACCGGTTTCAGACTGGGAGCGTTTAAGAGGTGTTAACTAACTGTTAATTAACTGTTATCTAGGCGGGTTTCTGGTTTTGCTGACACTCGACCTGGAATACTTCCAGGTCATCCAGCCTGATAGCGGTCAGTTGGCTGCCCCAAAGACAACCGGTATCGAGTGACCAGGCATTGTTCCGGTTAACCAGGCCAAGTGTAGACCAATGACCAAAGAAAATTTTGTCAGAGCCAGTCTGGCGTTCTTTGATGTCAAACCAGGGCAAAAGCGAGTCTTTTTGTGAGCCGGGCCGGCCTTTTTCCTTAAAATTCAGTTTGCCGCTTTTACTGCAGTAACGCATTCTGGTGAAACAGTTGGTTATGAACCTGAGTCGTTCCATACCGGTTAAATCTTCAGACCAGCTGTTCGGTTCATTGCCATACATCTGCTGGCAAAATTCATGAAATCCAGGACCCTGCAGAACGCTTTCAAGTTCACGTGCGTGTATTCGGGCTTCATCCAGTGTCCACTGCGGAGGCAGTCCCGCATGAATCACGGTGCTGGACAGTTCGGCCATATAAATCAGCATGGGGCGGTGGCGAAGCCAGTCAAGTAACTCGTCCCTGTCTTCAGCATGCATTATCGGTTCAAGGTAACCACCTGAGGCATGAGAAGCATTGCCCTGAGATAGTGCCAGTAAATGCAGGTCATGGTTGCCAAGTACAGTATCAGCAGCACTTCCGAGCTGCTTTACATATCGCAGCACTTCGAGCGAATCTGGACCGCGGTTAACCAGGTCACCCGCAAAAACAAGCTTGTCGTTGAGGCGGTCAAATTGAATCAGTTCAACAAGTTGCTGTAATTCTGTGAAGCAGCCCTGGATATCACCAATTGCGTAGGTGGACATTATATCAGTGCAGGGAACGTGGCAGGGCGAGTGAGAATGGCGCAATAGGTGCGATAAAGCGGGTGCCATCGTCATTGGTCATTTCATATTCACCCTGCATACTGCCAACCGGGGTATCCAGTACTGTGCCACTGGTATATTGATAGCTTTCACCGGGTTTCAGATAAGGCTGTTCACCCACCACTCCGGCACCGCGAACTTCCTGAATTTTCCCATTGGCATCGGTTATCAGCCAGTGCCTGTTCAAAAGGCGGGCAGGCTCATCACCGCTGTTGTGAATAGTTATAGTGTAGGAAAAAACGAACCGCTCTTTTTCAATTTCAGACTGGTCAGGGATAAAGGCGGTTTCAACGTTGATGTCGATCTGGTTTTTTGTATTCATATTTTATTAAGTTGGATACAGAAAAGTTAGTTGGGTTAAGACTCGGTTATTACAATCTACAAGTCAAATAATCTGGCTTCGAGTCAAATATTCTAAGTTAAGATATGATCTTGCCAGCCGATAATGTAACTATATAAATATTCGAAATAGATATTCAAAGGGCCGAAACAATGCGAAACCTTTTTATTATACTGATTATGATTTTAACTGCTCAAGCCGCTGCGGCTGATCTGAATACACAGTTAATTGCTGCGGTAATGCAGGGAAAGGTTGACCAGGCGCGTGACCTGATTGTGCAGGGAGGGGATGTCAATGCCAAAAATCCTGCAGGTAGACCTGTCATCGTGTTGGCGGCAGCTAATGGCAACACGCGCACAGTACAATCCCTGATTTCTTCTGGTGCCGATATTAATGCTGTTGACGGACAGGGTAACTCTGCGCTGATGGAAGCCGCAGCTTTTGGCCACGAAGATGTAGTGAACCTGCTGATCGCCTCTGGAGCTGACGTTAACCTGTCCAATGCAGGTGGAGAAGCAGCATTGAAAAAAGCCAATCGTGCCGGACATGCCAAAATAGAAGAATTATTAACAAACGCAGGCGCAGGAGCTGCCGCCGAAGAAGCAAAATAAACGGGGTTGAATATTTTGTTTAGCAGGATAATAAAGTCCGTAGACTGGAAACTGGGTTTCATTCTTTGGGTCTCGATGATTCTTGTATCTGCCGGCGTAAATATCCTGCTGGAGTATCGTCAGGTTGAATCAATTGCCCGTGCCCAGGCAGAAGCTATTGTTGATTACATCGATGTGATGGGAGAGTGGAACCGCTCTCATGATGGTATCTATTACAAACGGAATGCGTCCGGAAAAGACACTTACAGCTGGATCAATTCTTATATGATGATGGCTGAGCTAAGCCAGATAGCCAACAAGGAAAAACAGGTCAAATTTCGGATTACCAGTCTTAAACCCCTTAATCAACGTAATGCTCCAACCGGCTGGGAGTCGGAATCACTGAAGCTGTTTGAAAATGGAGTGAAACAAACCGGTGGTTTCATTGAAAATGATACCCGCTACAGGTTTATGATGCCGTTGTATACCAGCAAGGAATGTCTGCAGTGCCATGGGCATCAGGGTTACAAGGTCGGTGATGTAAGAGGTGGAATCAGTATTGATCAGAATGTGGAGGCCTTAAAGGCGGCTCGAACTTCTGATGTCATCAGCATTTTAATGGTGCATTTGCTGGTTTTAATTTTATCGGCTGTGATTTTCTGGATTTATCTTAATAACCTCAAGAGAATGCAGGCACTTGAAGTCAGGCGCCAGATGGCTGAAGCATCCAACCAGTTTAAAACGGACTTTATCTCCACCATTGGTCATGAACTTAGAACGCCATTAAATGCGATAACAGGTTTAACCAGTTCACTTGATATTCGGGAGAACCAGTCTGAGATTTCATTGATTCAACAGGCAGCCAACAAGCTCGAAATGTTAATCAACCAGATGATTAACCTGTCAAAAATTGATGAGGATGATTATCCGGTAAACCTGGCGGAGGCGTCGGTCGAAACCTTGTTAAATGACCTGGCTCAAGCGCATAAGGCTGCCGCTTTTAAAAAAGGTCTTGTCATAGAAACTGATATAGACCAGCAGGTTCCCCGGTTGCTTAAACTTGATAAAGATCTGTTACTGGGCGTTCTAAATCCAATTGTCGATAATGCAGTTAAGTTTACCGGAAAAGAAAATGGCAAGGGCAAAGTGAAACTGGTTTGCGGGTTTAAGTCAAAAATTGCCGGGAAAAATCAGCTGATAATCAAAGTGATTGATAATGGCAGCGGGTTTGACAAACCTCCTTCCTGGTATGAAGAAAACCAGTTGAGCCAGTCCGAGCATTTTCTAAATCGCAAACATGGCGGCCTGGGTATGGGGCTGACCCTGGCCAGAAAGATAATAAAAGTTGTCAAAGGCAGTATTAAAATCGAAACCAGGAAAGGTGAGGGTTCCACGGTTACAGTGACGATGCCGGTTAAGTTGGTGGCAGGTGCTTCAAATAAAAAGCAATCGAATAAGAATGCCAAAGATGGCTCAAAATCAACCTCGGCATCGCCAGCTAGTGCAAATCAAGAAATCCCGGTTTTGACAAAGCAGGAACTGCTGGAACTGGTCGAATTAATTAAAAGTTTGAGGGAGAAGCTTCAAGGTGGCGACATCAGTGTTATGGACACTCTTAATGAGTCTGAAATGCTTTTTAAGTATTTTGCAGCCGACACTGAGCAACTTAAGGACCAGGTTGAGAATTTTGAATTTGAAAGTGCGCTTGAAACCCTGAATGAGCTCGTTGAGCAGTTAAAGCAGGTTCAGCAGTCAATCAGGAATAATTCAGTTTAGTTTGTCTTGCTGTTCAGAGCCATTTGCCCGGCTATTTTTAGCCATCTTCATAGCCACATCAATTGCCATAAGCAGGCTGCCTTCATTGGCTTTTCCGGTCCCGGCAAGTTCCAATGCGGTTCCATGGTCAACTGAAGTGCGAATAACAGGCAGTCCAAGAGTGATGTTAACGGCTTCGCCAAACCCCTTGTGCTTGAGTACCGGAAGTCCCTGGTCATGATACATGGCAAGAATTACATCAGCCTGCTCCATGTATTTGGGCGTGAAAACAGTATCTGCCGGTAAAGGGCCGACCAGGTTGAAGTTTTCATTTTTGAGCCTGTTTATCACAGGAATGATGGTATCAATCTCTTCAGTTCCAAGATGTCCGTTTTCACCCGCATGCGGGTTTAATCCGCAGATGTATATTGCAGGGTTTTCTATGGCAAACCTGGCAACCAGGTCATAATGGGTGATGCGAATAATCTGCTCCAGGCTGGCCTGGGTGATTGCCTGGCTTATCTGGCTAACTGGAAGGTGCGTGGTTGCCAATGCTACGCGTAAACCGGGACAGGCCAGCATCATTACAGGGTCGGCGTGCAGCAAATCCGCCAGGTATTCAGTGTGGCCGGTAAATGCAATACCGGCATCATTAATGATGCCCTTGTGAACTGGTGCTGTAACCATGGCATCACATAGACCTGACTGGCAGTGGCTTACAGCCTGTTTCAATGTCTCAAGAACATAGGCAGCATTTTTGGTGTTGAGTTTTCCCGCCTGAACATTATCGTCAAGTTTTACCGGTGAGACATTTAAAGCGTTCTTTTGAAGGTCGTTTCTTGAAAAGTTTGCCGGCAGCGAATTTATTTTGACGCTTTTATTAAGAACCTCTGCCCGTTGCTCAAGCAGTTCGGGGTCGGTGAAAAATACCAGGTCTGCCGCGATGTCCCAATCTTTCAGGCCAATGCAAAGATCGGGGCCAATACCGGCAGGTTCGCCTGGAGTAACAGCCAGAATCGGTAATTGGAGATTATTCAATGTAAAAAATTTTATTCCTGATCAAGACGAATTTCGATGTAGGCTTCATCGCGAAGGCGTCTTAAGTAAAGCTCGGTTGCTTCTTTGGCTTTGCGTTCGACAATGATTTCACGGGCTTCAGAACGCAGGATTTTTTCAGAATTATCATGTTGGCGTCGGTCAAGTACCTGGACGATATGCCAGCCAAACTGGGTGCGGAAAGGCTCACTGATTTGACCCGGCTCGAGTTTATCCATGACTTCCTGGAATTCTTTAACCACACTGCCGGGTTCAACCCAGCCCAGTTCACCGCCTTTGATGGCTGAGCCTTTGTCATCAGAATGTGAGCGTGCAAGCTTGGCGAAATCATCACCGCCTTCAATACGAAAGTGTAATTGTTCCAGGCGGGTACGGGCATCCTGGTCGGAGACCATTTCGCTGGTGTTGATGAGGATATGACGGGCCTGGGTCTGGGTAATAAAAGATTCGCTACCGCCCTTGATGTCAGCCAGCTTGATGATATGAAAACCGCTGGAACTGCGGATCGGGTTGCTGATTTCACCCTTGGACATTTTTAAAACAATGTCGGCAAAAAGAGAGGGTAATTCGCTGCTTTTGAGCCAGCCAAGATCACCGCCTTCAAGTGCCTGGCGACCGTTGGAGTATTGAATGGCCAGTGAAGTAAAGTCCGCGCCATTATTTAATTCATTGATCAATTGCAGGGTACGGTTGCGGGCCTGGGCAAGCCTTTCCGGAGAAGAGCCTTCTGGGACGGCGATAAGAATATGCTGAATTCTGAAAGCACTGTTTTGTTTGCCGATTTTTGTATCCTGTTTGAGCAGATTGTCAATTTCTGCATCAGAAACATTTATCTTGTTAATAATTTCCTGGTTTTTCAAGCGTGACAGCATGATCTGTTTTTTAAGCTGGTTTCTAAAAGCCTTGAAACTCATACCATCTGCCTGAAGGGATTGTCTGAGTTCAGGCAATGTAAGGCCATTTTTCTTGGCAATATTGCCAATCATGGTGGCCATCATGTCCGGGGTGACGTCAATACCAACTTTTTCGGCCTTATCCAGTTGCAGCCTTTCAGTAATCAGTTTGTCCAGAACCTGTGATTCAATAGCCGATATCGGTGGAACAGGTCTGCCGGCCTGCTTGAAGCGTTCGAGGATGTTAACGATTTCACGGTCAAGTTCACTGCGGGCGATAAGGCTGTCGTTAACAACAGCGACAATATGATCAACCTCGATACCATCGGTCAGTGCAACAGCAGAAACGTTTGAATAAAAAAGACTGGCCAGCAAAAAGCCGGCGCT
>CALAZS010000203.1 GCA_937926265.1 uncultured Gammaproteobacteria bacterium | reverse complement strand
GAATACAGCAGCTGTCGTCGAACCCTCACATAGTTCAAACAAAACCACGTCATCCCGGTTTTTGTGCTTGATGCCTGCAGCGGCAGTGGATAGTTTAATACCTTGAACTGGATAAAATTTATTCATCTTTTTCGTGAAAATCCCTGATCAATCTCAATTCTCAAGAACGCTCAAGCCATCCATGGACGCTCGACTTCGGACATCCTGTCCTCAGACGTCTTGGAAATTGAAATTAACCAGAAATTTTTTTAAATAGTTTTAGAAACAGGAATTGAATCTATCAATATCTGAGAGCCTGGTAAACAAGCCCGTCAGATAATATTTTACAGGCGTCTGAGGGCAGGAAGCCCGAAGTCGAGTGATACAGGGAAGTACTTGAACGTCCTGAAAAATATTATCGATGGGTTTGTGAATAACCCAATTTTTAAGATAATTTACCGTGGCATTGTTTGTACTTTTTACCTGAACCACACGGACAAGGCTCATTCCGACCAATCTTTCTCTCACCACGCACGAAAGGCTTGGCAGGCTCTTCAGATTCTGGCTTAGCATCAGCAGGTGCTTCTTCGCCACCGAAACCCTTGAACTCGTCATGAGTAAACTCAAAGCCATCAGTTGAGCCTTGATATTCCATTTCCATGGCTTCAGGGTCCTGCACCTGAACCTTCAGCAGAATACTGATCACTTCATGCTTGATGCTATTCAGCATGTTGGTAAACATCTCAAAGGCTTCACGCTTGTATTCCTGCTTGGGATTCTTTTGAGCATAACCGCGTAAATGAATCCCCTGCCTGAGATAATCCATCGCAGCAAGATGTTCTTTCCAGTTAGTATCGAGTATCTGCAGCATCACGACTTTTTCATACTGCCTGAGATTTTCAGCTCCAGCCTTTTCTTCCTTGGCTTTGTAAGACTGGTTGATGTGATCAAAAATTCGCTGCCTTAATGTTTCCTCATGTAAATCGTCATCTTCATCCAGCCATTTTTGTAAGGGCAGGTTAACATTGAACTGCTCGTCCAGTGCTTTTTCGAGACTGTCGATATCCCACTGTTCTTCAATACTACCCGGTGGCAAATGAGCATTAATGACATCATTGACGACATCAACAATCAGTCTTTGAATGGTCTCTGAAATATCATTTTCATCCATCAGCTCATCACGCTGTTGATAGACGACTTTACGCTGGTCATTGGCGACATCATCAAATTCAAGCAGTTGTTTTCGAATATCGAAGTTGCGTCCTTCAACCTTACGCTGGGCATTTTCAATAGCACGGTTTACCCAGGGATGTTCAATAGCCTCGCCTTCCTGCATACCCAGTTTCTTCATCAGACCACCAACACGATCCGATGCAAAAATGCGCATCAGGTTGTCTTCAAGTGACAAGTAAAAGCGGCTTGAGCCCGGATCACCCTGACGTCCGGAACGACCACGCAACTGGTTATCAATACGACGTGATTCATGTCGTTCAGTACTGATTACCCGCAAACCACCGGCTTCAAGTACTTTTTCATGCACATCTTTCCATTGCTTTTTGACCTGGGCGATCTGGTCATCATTGGCCGCGTCACCTAGTTTTTCCAGTTCAACTGTCAGGTTACCGCCTAGAACAATATCGGTTCCACGACCAGCCATGTTAGTTGCAATGGTAACTGCACTTGGTTTACCTGCCTGGGCCACAATACCGGCTTCGTGTTCGTGCTGTTTCGCATTTAACACTTTATGTTCAATTTTCTGTTTGCCAAGCATTTCAGAAACCAGCTCTGAGTCTTCAATAGAAGCGGTACCTACAAGACAGGGTTGACCACGATCAACACAATCCTGAATATCGGCAATAATGGATTTGAATTTTTCTTCCTTGGTCAGGAAAATCAGATCAGACTGATCGTTGCGCAGCATTTGTTTGTTAGTTGGGATAACCACAACCTCAAGCCCGTAGATGTGCTGAAACTCATAAGCTTCAGTATCTGCAGTACCGGTCATACCGGAAAGCTTTTCGTAAAGACGGAAGTAATTCTGGAAGGTAATCGAGGCCATGGTCTGGTTTTCAGCCTTGATCTCAACACCTTCTTTGGCTTCAACTGCCTGGTGTAAACCTTCTGACCAGCGCCTGCCCGGCATGGTCCTTCCGGTGAACTCATCAACGATAACAATATCACCATCGCGAACTATGTAATCGACGTTTTTCTGAAATAACGCATGTGCGCGTAAAGCCGCGTTTACATGATGCATCAACATGATATTGGAAGCATCATAAAGACTTTCATCCTCAGCCAGTAGCTCCATTTCAATAAGCATGTTTTCAACTTTTTCAAAGCCTTCATCGCTTAACTGGGTACTTCTGGCTTTTTCATCAACACTGAAATCACCGGGACCAAAATCAGGTTTGCCTTCTTCGTTAGTAATAGGATCCTGACGGGTCAAACTTGGAATAATGGTATTTACCTTTTGATATAGCTCTGAGCTGTCTTCGGCCGGACCGGAGATAATCAATGGGGTTCTGGCTTCATCGATTAAAATAGAATCAACCTCATCGACGATTGCGTAGTGACGGCGTTGCACCCGATCTTCAGCATGAAAAGCCATGTTGTCACGCAGGTAGTCAAAGCCAAACTCGTTATTAGTACCATAGGTAATATCACAGTCATAAGCTTCTTTTCGGGTAGCAGGTTTCAAGTGCCTGTAACCGCCTTCTTCACCGCTATGCGTATTATCAAAAATGAAAGAACCGCTATCAGGCCCCATACCGCCGGAAGAATTAATCACACCCGTGCTCATGCCCAGAAAGTCATACAAGCGTCCCATCCACTCGGCATCACGGCGTGCGAGGTAGTCATTCACAGTAATGACATGCACACCTTTACCTTCGAGCGCATTTAAATAAGCTGACAGGGTGGCAACAAGTGTTTTACCTTCACCGGTACGCATTTCCGCAATCTTGCCATCATTCAGCACCATCCCACCGATCATCTGAACGTCAAAATGGCGCATTTCCAGCACCCTGACACTGGCTTCCCTGACTGTCGCGAAAACCTCCGGAAGCAAATCATCAGGCTTTTCTCCCTGCTCAATTTTTTCCTTGAAATAAGCAGTCTTTGCTCTCAATTCAGTATCACTCAGAGCCTGAAATTCCGGCTCCAGGGCGCTGATTTTATCGACAGTGCCCCGCATTTTTTTGACCAGGCGGTCATTGCGGCTACCGAAAATTTTCTTGAATAGTTTGGTAAAGAATTCTGTAAACATTGAGATATTTCAGGTAAAAAATTTAGGATTGTATGATAACCGATTCAATCTGTTGAAACACGGTTTTCGTGCAGGGAATGTCCCAGGCATATCGAGTAACTTTTATCAGAACGCTCAAGTACTTCCATGTAGCGCTCTGCTCCGGGCGTCCTGCCCTGCGCAAGCCTGATAAAAGTTACTCGATACGCATGGGAACAGTTGATACGATTTATTGAGATTTACTCATTTGAGTGCAGAACGAGAAATTTCTAATTAGCGTTTGATGTATTTTTTAGGATTAACGTACTTACCGTCTTTCCTGACTTCAAAGTGAACATGGGGCCCGGTCGAACGTCCGGTTGATCCCAGCAGCGCAATTTTCTCGCCTTTTTTGACAACATCACCAACTGCTATCAGGTTTTTCTTGTTGTGAGCATACAAAGTTGAGTAACCGTCGACGTGTTTTATTTCGATCATATTTCCGAAACCTTTCTGGTACTCGGCACGGGTCACAAGTCCAGATGCAACGGCTACGACATCATCACCGGTTTTACCGGCAAAATCATATCCACGATGGAAAGTCTTTTTACCGGTTTTAGGATCAATACGCTTACCAAAACGGGAAGATAACCAGCCCTTGGTGACAGGACGGCCTGAAGGTGTGATTTCTTCATAAAGCCGACCGGACTGAATCAGTTCATCCAGAATATCAAGTTTTACCGAACGATCCTGAAGTAACTGGTTGAACGCATCGATATCGTCAGTGAGTGTAGATACGGTTTGAGAACGGGCTGCTTCAGGGATCTCAAGACCACCAAGTGCCGGCTCCTCGGAAAAGTTAAATTCCGAGCTGTCCAGTTTCGCTACATCTACGAGGCGTTCGCCGAGTGAATCCAGGCGAAGCAGCTTGGCCTGCAATGAACCAATTTTGATCGAAAGAGCATCGAGATTAGCCTGAAGCATGGCCTTTTCTTCTTCAAGACTGGCACGGTCTTCATCAAGAATTTTCTTCAGTTCTGTTTTAGGAATGGTATTGGAAGAATCCGCAACCTGGTTCAGACCAACTTTGTAACCTGCAAAAACGGAAATACTAACGACAGCAAAAGCTATTAGAACAAAAAACAGCATTGATCTTGGCAAACAGAGATCGATACTGCCTTTTCTTTTGCAAAAATTATTCAGAAGGATAACATTCATAACATACCAACTTTATCCACAAACTACTTTATCAACACCGGTCTCTTAATCATGCGCAGTCACCCAAAGGCAACTGACTCGATCATTTCAAAAAGCGGTCATTTAAAACAATTAATGGCGACCGGAAAAAAACATCAAAAAATTTTATCACAAATTAAACAAATTTTTGAGTCTAATCTGCATGACCATTCCCTGTCCGAGCATTGTGTTTTTGCTCAACTCGAAAATAACCATTTGAGGTTATTCACGGATTCATCAATTTGGGCAAGCCGATTCAGGTTTCAAACACGTGCCCTGCAACAAACACTGAATAAAAACGGTTTCCAGATAAAAAAAATTGATGTCAGGGTCATTCCCCCATCATCAATTCCGTCTTATCAAAAACCTCTCGAACCACCCAAAAAAGTGAACTCAGAAACGGCCTCCAATATCCTTGAGACCGCTGAATCTATTGAAGATCCCGGGTTAAAGTCAGCGCTGCAGCGACTTGCGAGGAGCGCGTCAAAATTTTAATCCTGTTTTGATTAATAAGCCTGGGCTGGTTTCATATAGGAAATAGGCGCAACACTTTCGTCTTCGAAAGTCACCTCTTCCCATGCATCACTTTGCAAAATAAGTGTTTTTAACAATTTATTGTTAAGAGCATGACCGGATTTGCTTCCCGAGAAAGCACCGATCAGGCTATGACCAAGCAGATACAAATCACCAATCGCATCAAGGATTTTGTGCTTAACAAATTCATCTTCGTAGCGCAGGCCATCTTCATTTAATACACGGTAATCATCAACAACAATGGCATTTTCCAGGCTGCCACCCAGTGCCAGGTTCTTTTCACGCAGGTATTCAACGTCTTTAAGGAAACCAAAAGTTCTGGCACGACTGACTTCTTTAACAAATGAGGTGGATGAGAAATCAATTGATGCAAACTGGGGACGCTGATCAAATGCAGGATGTTTGAAATCAATTTCAAAAGAAACCTTGAAACCATCAAACGGTTCGAAGCTGGCAACCTTGTCACCATCTTCTACAACAACTTTTTTCTTGATACGAATAAAGCGTTTCGGTGCATTCTGTTCTTCAACGCCAGCTGACTGGATCAGAAAAACGAATGGACCTGCACTGCCGTCCATAATAGGAACTTCCGGCGCACTGACATCTACATAGGCATTATCGATACCCAAACCAGCAAAAGCTGAAAGTAAATGCTCTACAGTTGAGACCTTGGCACCGTTATATTCAAGCGCGGTAGACAATGTGGTATCACCAACATTGTTTGGACATGCCCTGATATCAACCGGCTCATCCAGATCAACACGTCTAAAGATAATTCCGGTATCAACAGCTGCAGGTCTTAAGGTCAGGTAAACTTTTTCACCCGAGTGCAAACCAACACCAGTTGCCCGAATTACATTTTTAAGTGTGCGTTGTCTAATCATCGAAACTTAGTCTCCGGTTAATCCAGGGAAATCATCCGTGGGATAACTCAGGGGGATAATCCTGACCCTACCTAGGGAATACCCTGCAATATAAACGATACGTCTCCGTATATACAAGCTTTTTATTTAGATTAAATCTTATAAAAATCCTTAATCAGCCTGCTTTTACTCATCAAAAAACACAAAAAAACACCCTAAATATTTGATTTATAAGTATATTATTCCATTTAAACTCGAATTTCCCTGAAATTATCAGCAAAAAATTCAGAATTTTTATTCTTAAAAATCAGTCCGCCTGACGACGTAAAAATGCCGGAATATCAAGGAATTCCATGTCTCTTTCTACAGCAGCATCAACATATCGCTTGGCATCTCCACGGCTTGTTGCACTCTGTCGCACAGTAGTTGGTTTGTCATACTGGGCATAATCAGGAACACCGGCATCTGAACCAACCGCCTGGCTGACAACCGGTTCTGCAATCTCGTCAACAACTTTCAATGTTGGCTTGGCCAGAGAACCTCCCAGACCGGTGGCAACCACTGTTACACGTAATTCACCCTGCATTTCCGGATCAATCACTGTGCCTACCACAACAGTAGCATCTTCATCAGCGAAGTCTCTTACTGTGTTACCCACTTCATCAAACTCACCTATCGCCAGGTCAAGACCTGCAGTGATATTAACCAGGATACCTTTGGCACCAACCAGGTTTACATCATCCAGTAACGGTGACTGAACCGCTGCTGTAGCCGCTTCATGTGCGCGGTTTTCGCCGGTTGCCACGCCGGTTCCCATCATTGCCATACCCATTTCTGACATCACTGTTCTGACGTCGGCAAAGTCAACGTTAATCAAACCCGGGCGCGTGATCAGTTCGGCAATACCCTGAACTGCGTTCAAAAGAACATCGTTGGCTGCACAGAATGCATCAAGCAATGACATGTTTTTACCCATTACTTCAAGCAAACGCTCGTTGGGAATCGTAATTAACGAATCAACATGCTCTGTTAACTCTGCGATACCCAGGTCAGCAATTTTCATGCGTTTCGGGCCTTCAAATGGAAATGGCTTGGTAACCACCGCAACTGTCAGAATGCCCATTTCCTTCGCTACCTGGGCGACAACTGGTGCAGCTCCTGTACCGGTTCCACCACCCATACCTGCAGTGATAAAGACCATGTCGGTACCCTTTAGGGTTTCTGCAATGCGATCCTTATCTTCCATCGCAGCCTGTTGACCAATTTCAGGATTGGCGCCTGCACCCAGACCTTTTGTCAGGTTTGAGCCTATCTGCAATGCAGTTTTCACTTCACTGCTTGATAACGCCTGTGCATCAGTATTTGCACAGATGAATTCCACACCTTCAATCGCTGCCTTCAGCATATGGTTTACAGCATTACCGCCGCCACCGCCGACACCAACGACCTTGATTACTGCACTTTGACTATCTACGTCCATTAATTCAAACATTTCACCTTCCTCCGAATAACATCTTGAATATTTACGAAAAGCCTGGCCAACTCAGACATGCTTTTCAAAAAAACGTTAAAAATTACCCTGGAACCAGCTTTTCATGCGGCCCCACATTGCTTTAAAACCATTATTAACGGGTGCCTCACTCACCCGCCCCCCGCGCGTATTTTTCCCGAATAACAATAAACCCACTCCCGTCGCATGAATGGGATTGCGTACTACGTCTACCAAACCGGTTACACCCTGTGGGACACCAAGGCGCACCGGCATATGAAATACTTCTTCTGCCAGTTCTATTAAACCTTCCATTTTTGAACTGCCGCCGGTTAGTACAACACCGGCTGCAATCAAATCTTCAAAACCGCTTCTTCTAAGCTCGGCCTGAATCAGCGTTAACAATTCTTCATAACGTGGCTCAACAACCTCGGCTAATGTCTGGCGTGCCAAACGACGTGCCGGACGATCCCCGATACTTGGCACTTCAATAGTTTCGTCCGGTTGTGCCAGTTGTGTTAAAGCACAGGCATACTTGAGCTTGATCTCTTCTGCATGCTGGGTCGGTGTACGCAATGCCACGGCAATATCGTTGGTGACCTGGTCACCGGCAATTGGAATTACCGCGGTATGACGAATCGCACCTTCTGTGAAGATGGCAATATCAGTAGTACCGCCACCGATATCCACAAGGCAAACACCCAGATCTTTTTCATCGTTTTCAAGTACCGAATAGCTTGAAGCGAGCTGTTCCAGAATCAGGTCTTCAACTTCCAGACCACAACGTCTGACACACTTGATAATGTTCTGAGCCGCACTGACTGCCCCTGTAATCATGTGCACCCGTGCTTCAAGTCGCACACCGGACATACCAACCGGCTCGTGGATGCCTTCCTGGTTATCGATAACAAATTCCTGTGGCAGGATATGCAGAATTTTCTGATCCGCTGAAATTGGTACTGCCCTGGCTGCATCGATGACACGCTCAACATCACCCGGCGTTACCTCTCTATCCTTGATGGCCACAATGCCATGTGAGTTAAGGCTATTCATGTGACTGCCGGCAATACCGGCAAACACCATGTCGATTGGTAACCCAGCCATCAATTCAGCTTCTTCTACCGCCCGCTGAATCGACTGAACGGTTGAGTCGATGTTAACCACCACGCCTTTTTTCAGACCGCGTGAAGGATGTGAACCGATACCGATAATTTCAATTTCACCGTTTTCATCCTGCTCACCAACAATGGCAACAACCTTGGATGTTCCGATATCAAGTCCAACAATGACGTTCTTGTCCGGTTTACGCGTCATTTACTACCGCCTCTTTTTCATACATTACTGCGATGCCATGGCGATAACGCATATCTATTGATAATGCATTTCCCCTGGCAGTGATTGCCGAATAGTTTTCAGCCAACCGTTGAATACGTTGTTCCAGTTCTGATCGACCTAATGCCACTTTCATACCCTGAGAAAATTTCATTGACCAGGCACCCCGCTTGTTCAGTCGCAATTCTCTCAGCGTCAGTTTTAATACTGAAAAACGCTGTTTTTCCTTTTCAAACATTTTCACCATTTCTGCTGACATGGCTTCAGGGCCATCAATCAGCGGTAAACCTTCAGGTATTTTTCCAGGCGGTAAAAACACCTCTCCACTTGCCGTAACCAGATGCTTTTCACCCCATCGCGCTATCGCCTGGCGTTCGGTGATATTCATTAATACCGTATCCGGCCAAACTCTTTTAACACTCACTTCGTCGACCCATGCCAACTGTTTTGCCTTTTTTGTTATGGCCTGCAAATCAATGTTGAAATAACCACCAGTGACAACCGGTGCCACCGTATCCTGTAAATCGGTTTTTTTCAGGTACTCAAGTTGTCCGTCAATTTTTACGACACGTATTGGTAAATTAGCCGGGTCCATGAACCAGTTATTCACCTGCACAGCAATCAGTCCGGTTGCCAAAATGATGCCAAGCGAAATAGCTAACAGGCGTGCCACACGACTGGCTTCAACCTGCTTTTGACTGTTTCTGTCTTTTTGCGCAGTTGTCTTTTTCATTCGGTCACCGCCCGTCATCGCCAGTAATCGTTTGTTCCAAAATCGTCCAGACAAGCTTTTGAAAATTTATCCCGACTGCATTGGCAGCCATTGGCACCAGGCTATGACTGGTCATTCCAGGCACGCTGTTAACTTCGATAAACCAGGGCTGACTGTTCTCATCCACCATCATGTCAACACGCCCCCAGCCACTCGCACCCGTTGTATCGAATGCAGATTTAGCCAGCAATCCAAATTCTTTTTCCTGCACCTGGTCCAGTCCACATGGAATAAGGTATTGAGTGTTATCAGACTCATACTTGGCTTCGTAGTCATAAAAACGGTTTTTTGTTTCCAGGCGAATCATCGGCAATACCTGGTCACCTAACATCGACACGGTGTATTCCCTGCCGGTTACCCACTGCTCCACCATCACCTGGTTGTCATATTGACTTGCATTAACCCAGGCCTTTTCAAGTTCTTCACGATTTTCTACATAAGCCATACCGATACTTGAGCCTTCGTGCACCGGCTTAACCATTAATGGAAAACCCAGTTCACACGCAGCATCCAGATCGGCATCACTGCCAACCATCGCAAAGCCCGGCGTTGGTATACCAAGGCCCTGCCAAATCAACTTGGTACGGTACTTGTCCATGGTGATCGAAGATCCCATAACGCCACTACCGGTATATGGAATGGACAACGTCTCCAGTACGCCCTGAATAACACCATCCTCTCCGCCACGACCATGCAAAACATTAAATGCCCTATCAAATGGCTGCGCCTGTAATTTATTGACAGCATTGTGTTGCGTATCGACCCCAACAGCATCAACACCCTGTGTCTGCAATGCTTCAAGAACAGCCTGACCACTGATAAGAGAAATTTCCCTTTCAGCAGCATAACCACCCATCAACACTGCAACCTTGCCAAATTGTTTTGCATCACTGACTATCACTTTTCCTCACCTGCTGATTTGCCAATAACGTGAAACTCGCGTTCGAGTTTTATGCCGGTCTTTGCCAATACCGTTGTTTCAATTTTTTTAACCAGGTTCTCAATATCCGAAGCACTGGCTTTACCCCGGTTAATGACAAAATTGGCATGCTTTTCAGAGACACAGGCATCACCGATACATATCCCTTTTAAACCGCTTTCCTCTATCAACCTGGCCGCATGGTTATTTTCCGGGTTACGGAAAGTTGATCCGCAACTGGCCTGACCAATTGGCTGCGATGCTGATCTTTGTTCAAGTAACTGTTTTATTTTGTTCTGAGCCTGTTGCGTATCCCCTGCCTGCAGTTCAAAGCAGGCTGATAAAAACCATTCGTCTTCTAATGGCAACCCAACCTGTCGGTAAGCAACATCAAATTCTTCGGGTAACCTTTTAATCACTTCCCCTTTGCGGTTAACCATTTCAACGTAAGCAACACGTTCCCAGGTCTCTGTGCCGAAAGCACCGGCATTCATTGCCAGGGCCCCACCTACTGTGCCGGGTATGCCTGCAAAAAACTCCAGACCAACCAGGCCTTTTCTTGCTGCATGTCTTGCAGTGACCGCACAGCTGGCTCCTGCCTCAGCAATGAAACGGTTTTCATCAATGTCACTTATAGCTGTCATGCAACCACGCGTATGGATCACCGTACCTTCAAAACCGCCATCTCTTACCAGTAAATTACTACCCAGCCCTACCCAGGCCAGGTGTTCTTCTTCAGGCAGCTGTTTAAGAAATTCAATAAGATCCTGCGTATCAGCAGGACGATAGAATCTCTGCGCATTACCGCCTGCTTTCCAGCTGGTATGACTCATCATTGATTCTTCAAATCTCATTTCACCACGCAACTTATCCAACTCGATTACCTGAAGTCCGTTTACGAACGGGTTTTAATTCATTGGCATTTTTTTTCAAACCGGCATTTGGACGACTTTCGTTAAGGCCACTTATAGCTTTTAAAGGCTCACCGCAGCCCATGTGTAAATGTCTTAACCGGGCTTTGGTTATCATGCCCTATCTCCCAATTGGCTTCCTGCTTCACACAGGCAGTTTTTAAGTTCAGCTGCAACTGAGCCAATATCGCCGGCACCTGATGTCAGTACCACGTCATTGTCTTTAACAATGCTTTTAAGCAATTCAGGCAGTTCTTTAATATCATCAAGAAATACCGGTTCGACCTGTCCCCTGGCGCGAATCGCCTGCACCAGTGCACGACCGTCTGCTCCCTGAATCGGCGCTTCGCCCGCTGGATAAACTTCGCTAACCACCAGCACATCGACTCCGGATAACACCTTTACAAAGTCATCAAACTGTTCCTGCGTTCGTGAATAACGATGAGGCTGGAAAGCCATCACAAGGCGCTGATCGGGCCAACCTTTACGAATTGCCTTTAACGTCGCATTAACTTCACTTGGATGATGACCATAGTCATCAATCAACATGACGCTTTCGTTACCAACAATACAACCCGGAGTAACCTGGAACCTTCTTCCTACACCTTCAAATCGGTTTAATGCATGACAAATAGATTCAATCGATACATTAAGTTCGAGTGCCACACTTATTGCTGCCAACGCATTAAGCACGTTATGTTCACCCGGCATGTTCAGGCAGATTGAAAAAGGTTCTACGTTTTTTGCAGCAACGTCGAAGCTGGTTTGATAACCTTCCTGGTTAATGTTGATTGCGCGCACATCGGCATCCTCACTTAAACCATAGGTTTTAACCTGGCGACCAATTTCACCGAGCATGTCACGGATATTGTCATCATCAATACAGACAATCGCCAAACCATAGAAAGGCAGGTTATGCAGAAATTCAAGAAAGGTCTGTCTTAAACGGGCAAAGTCACCGTCATAGGTTTCCATGTGGTCGGCATCGACATTGGTGACAACAGAAAGCATTGGCAACAGGTGTAAAAACGAAGCATCGCTTTCATCAGCCTCGGCTACCAGGTAATCGCTTTCGCCCAGATGCGCATAGGTACCGGCAGAATTCAGACGTCCACCAATGACATAAGTCGGGTCAAGTTCACCTTCAGTTAACAAGCTGGCAATAAGACTGGTTGTAGTTGTTTTGCCATGCGTTCCGGCAACCGCAATGCCGTATCGGAAACGCATCAGTTCGGCCAACATCTCGGCACGTCTTACTACCGGGATACGTTTTTCCTGTGCAGCAACCAGTTCAGGGTTATCCAGCTTGATCGCTGTTGAAACAACAATCGCATCAGCCTTTTCAATGTTGCCTGCCTGGTGCCCAATAAAAATAGTGGCACCGGATTCTTCAAGCTTTTCAGTCGCCGGGTTATGACGAATATCAGAACCCGACACCTGGTAGCCCAGGTTCAATAACACCTTGGCAATGCCATTCATGCCAACACCACCAATACCAACGAAATGAATATTTTTAACAAAACCCATTTCATTCTGAGGACGACGATTTTGATGTGCGCCTAGCATATCGCCACCTCCTCACAGGCAGTAGCAATCATTTCGGTTGCATCGGGCTTGGCCAGGCTTCGTGCAGCTTGCGCCATGCTTAAAAGACGATCATGATCGTTTAATAATTCCCCCAGAACTTCAGCAAGCTGTTCGGCAGTTAACCCGGATTCCTGGAACATCAGGGCAGCCTGCTTATCAACCAGGAACTCGCCATTCTTTGTCTGATGATCATCGACTGCGTAAGGGAAAGGCACCAGGATCGAACCAACACCCGCGGCTGTCAGTTCAGTCACAGTTAATGCGCCACTGCGACAGATAATCAAATCCGCCCAACTGTAAGCTGCAGACATGTCATTGATAAACTCAGTCACTTCAGACTCAAGCTGCAAACCGGCATAACTTTCTAACGTCTGCTTAAGTTTGTTTTTACCCGCCTGGTGTTTAACTTCCAGTTGAGTATCAGTTGGTAATAATTTCAAAGCAGCTGGCACAATGTCATTTAATGCCCTGGCCCCCAGGGAACCGCCCAGAACAAGCAAGTGCACGGCTCGGTCATTTTTAACAATACGATCTTCAGGCGCTGGCACATCGAATAAAGCTTTTCTCACCGGGTTTCCGGAAAAATCGGCTTTTGCCTTTTTCTCAAAGCTACCTGGGAATGCTTCAAACACACGACTTGAAAATTTAGATAGCCAACGATTGGTCATGCCTGGAATAAAATTCTGCTCCTGAATCACAAGAGGCTTACCCATCAGTCGGGAAGTTAAACCACCAGGCCCTGAAACAAAGCCACCCATACCCAGAACCACGCAAGGCTTGCGACGCCTGATTACTTTCATTGCCTGGAACATGGCATGTAAGAGTCTTAAAGGCATCATTAATTTTGAAACAAGACCTTTACCCCGAAAGCCCTTGATATCGATCCATTCGATATCAATACCATGCTCAGGTACAACCCGTGATTCAAAACTGTCACGCGTACCCAACCAGAAAACCGACCAACCCCGGTTACGCAGTTCATCTGCTACAGCAAGTGCAGGAAACACATGCCCACCTGTTCCGCCTGCCATCACCATCACATTGCCTGCCATGACCTTTTCCCCTTGACGGTATCAAGCTGACGGTTTTCATAGTCAATGCGCAAAAGCATCATCAACACCAGGCAGGAAACAATAATGCTGTTTCCACCAAAACTCAGGAATGGCATGGTGATACCTTTGGTTGGCAGCAAACCAACATTCACACCGGTATTTACAAATGACTGGAAGCCTATCCAGACAGCCAAACCGTAAGACACATAGGCTGCAAAGCGCCGGCCTTTTTTAATCGCATCGGTACCAATTGAAAAAGCACGCCAAACCAACAGTGACATCATCAGAATCACTGCAACTGTTCCAAGTAAACCGAACTCCTCTCCTATGACTGCCATGATGAAATCGGTATGAGCTTCAGGCAGGTAGAATTGCTTCTGGATACCGTTACCAAAACCAACACCAGCCCATTCACCTCGGCCAAAAGCAATCAATGCCTGGGCCAACTGGTAACCGGAACCGTTAACATCTGCCCATGGGTCGAGGAACCCTGTTATACGTGCCATACGATATGGAGAAGAAATGACCAGGCCAACCAGGGCAGCACCAACAAACGTAATCAATGCCAGGAACTGCCATAAAGGTGCACCGCCTAAAAACAACATACCCAGTGCAGTAACCAGGATAACGGTCATCGTGCCAAAATCAGGCTGTAGAATAATCAGAATGCAGGCAATGCCCAAAAGCAGCATTGGGTTTACAAAACCTTTAACACTGTGGCGTACTTCAACATGACGACGCACCAGGTAACCTGCCAGGTAAAGCACAACGAAAAGTTTCATAAACTCTGAACTTTGCAGGTTAAACACACCCAGTGGTATCCAGCGTGTTGCACCGTTTACTGTACGACCCACACCCGGAATCAACAGTAATATCAG
The DNA here is from genome assembly GCA_937926265.1 of uncultured Gammaproteobacteria bacterium. Taxonomy (GTDB): domain Bacteria; phylum Pseudomonadota; class Gammaproteobacteria; order Chromatiales; family Chromatiaceae; genus JABDQZ01. Next base: position 9,703 of record CALAZS010000203.1, on the reverse strand, counting down.
CAGGAACAAACCGACTGCGTACATTTGTACACTGTATTTCTGCCACTGGTTGCTTGGAATCTGCAAAATCACAAAGCCTGCCAGTAAGCCAATCGTCATCGATGCGGTATGTTTGCCGGTGTAATAAAACGGCATACCAATGCGATCGCCAAGGTGTAATGATGCTGAAGTCACCATCAGCAAACCAAACAATAACAGTGAAATCCCAAGGAACAAGAGAAAGTAATCCATTTCCGGCATCTTTCGCCTGGTCCGGTTCATGTTGCGCGGGCTAGTTTGACCACTTTGCCCCCTATGTACACGGGGACCTCTTGGGCGTTGAATTGCAGCAGTGTTCACCATGCTCACCGGTCCATCTCCCGACCCATCTCCTGGCCCATCTCCCTGACCAATTGACTGAATACATGACCGCGCTCCTCAAAGCCACTGAACATGTCAAAACTGGCACAGGCCGGGGACAGCAATACCCTGTCACCCTGTTTTGCAATGGCAGTAGCTTTTAAAACAGCCTCTTTCATATCCACTGCTTTTTCGGTTTTGACTGACTCAGGTATAACTGCAGCTATCTGTTCTGCATCACGACCAATTAAAATAACGCCACGGCATGTCATCTCAAGAATATTTGACAGTTCTTTGAAATCCGCGCCTTTGCAATCACCACCCATGATGACGACAGAACGACTTTCATCATAACGATGCAATCCCTGCAATGCGGCCAGACAGGAGCCAACATTAGTTGCCTTGGAATCATTGAAAAACCTGATGCCATTAATTTCTGCCACGAACTGGGTACGGTGTGGCAACCCGGTAAACCCTTTTAAGGCCTGCAGCATCGAAGCCATTGAAAAACCGGCTGACACACCAAGTGCCAGGGCAGCCATCGCATTAGCCACATTATGCTGGCCACTTATTAGCAGTTCGTCAGTTGCAATCAGCTTTTCATCACCCTGGCAGATCCAGGTTTGACTATCGATATTTCTCAAACCAAAGTCAGATTGTTTTAGCGGTTCATTCAAGGTAAAACCAACAACATTTGAAGATACCGGCATTGATGACACAATATTGTCATCGCGGTTTACAACTTTGTTTTCAGCCTTATTAAATATCCTGGCCTTGGCATTTGCGTATTCCTGCAATGATGCATAACGATCCATATGATCTTCAGAAACATTCAGCACCACTGCCGACAAAGGCTTTAATGAACTTAAGGTTTCCAGTTGGAAACTGGAAAGCTCCAGTACAAAAAGATCATGACCGCAATCAAGTAAATCCAAAGCAGGCGTGCCAATATTGCCACCAACACCGACATCAAAACCTGCTGCCCTGGCCATTTCACCAATAAGCGTGGTTACCGTGGTTTTACCATTGGAACCGGTAATCGCGATAACCGGCGCGTCAGCATAATGCGCGAACAGTTCGATATCCCCGTAAACCGGAACACGCCGTTCAATTGCCTGCTGAATCAATGAATCTTTCAGTGATAATCCCGGGCTTACAATCAAACGATCTGCTGAAAGGAAAGCTTTTTCATCAAAACCACCCATGAAGCGAGCAACGTCAGGATAGCTGTCTTTCAACTCATCCAGGCCTGGAGGAATATCGCGACTATCGGTTACGGCAACTGATTCACCTTTGGCAGCAAGAAAACGGACGACAGACATCCCGGTTTTACCCAAACCGACAACTAATGTTTTACCGGCAAATGTTGATTCCGGAGTTGCCATAAAATTATTTCCTGCCAATTCCATTAACGTAATTTCAAACTAGCCAAACCGATCAAAACCAGAATGACGGTAATGATCCAAAAACGAACTATGACGCGTGGCTCAGGCCAACCCTTCAATTCAAAGTGATGGTGCAAAGGCGCCATGCGAAAAATTCTTTTTCCAGTCAACTTGAATGAAGCCACCTGCAAAATCACCGAGACAGTTTCCATTACAAACACACCGCCCATGATGAATAAAACTAATTCCTGCCTGACACAAACCGCGACAACACCTAACGCAGCACCCAAAGCCAGTGCACCGACATCACCCATAAAAACGGATGCGGGATATGTGTTAAACCAGAGAAAACCAAGACCGGCACCCACTATTGCACCGCAGAACACGGCAACTTCACCAACCCCGGGTATATATTCAATTAAAAGATAATCAGCGATTTGCGAGTGACCGGTTACATAAGCAAACAAACCCAGCGCACCACCAACCAGAACGGTTGGCATTATCGCCAGGCCATCAAGACCATCTGTCAGGTTGACCGCATTGGAAGTACCAACAATGACAAAATAACTAAACAGGATGAACCAGGGACCCAGGTCAAAAACCCACTCTTTAATAAAAGGCACAACCAGCTGCGTTTCGGCTGGCGATGTTGCTGTCATGTAGAGAAACCCTGCCGCCGCCAGGCCACCAACGGATTGCCAGAAATACTTGTAACGTGCAATTAAACCTTTTGGATCCTTGTGTACCAGTTTCTTGTAATCATCAACCCAGCCAACAATACCGAAGACCAGCGTCGTCAATAGCACCACCCAGGTATAACGGTTTTCAAGGTCAGCCCAAAGTAGCGTGGCAATTGAAATGGCAACCAGAATCAGGGCACCACCCATGGTTGGCGTGCCTGCTTTTTCCAGATGTGTTTCCGGACCATCTGTTCTAACCGTTTGACCAATCTTGTAACGGGTTAAACGGCGAATCATGGTTGGACCGATAATGAAAGAAATCACCAGTGCCGTCAGTACTGCCAGAATTGTTCTTAATGTCAGGTAACGAAATACGTTAAAACTTGGATCAAACTGGGATAAGTATTCTGCAAGCCAAATCAGCATGTTGAGGCTCCTGCAGAAGAATTTTCTTTTTGAAGCAAAGCATCAACCACTTTATCCATGCCCGCACTTCTTGAACCCTTGATTAAAACAAAATCATTTGCCGAGGTATGAGAATCAAGATATGCAACCAGATCTTCCCTGTTTGAGAAATGCTCACCAGAATCAGAACCTGAACTTGAATTTGAACCTAAAACAGGACCAGCAAAGCTTTTAAAAGCCTCCTCACTGAGGATACCGCAGGTCAACATAACATCAACATGCTTATCCGCAGCCAGCCGACCCAGATCAGAATGAATGCTCTCAGCCTGGTCACCCAACTCCGCCAGATCACCAAGCACCAGGATCTTTCTACCGGGTGCTGACACCAACACATCAATCGCAGCCGCTACCGAATCTGCATTGGCATTGTAAGTATCATCAATGACAAACTGACCATTCGACCCTTTAAGGCTGGTCAAACGTCCTCTCACCGGTTGCAGGTTTTTCAATGCGTTGCGAATCGATTCCCAATCGACATCCATTTGCCTGGCGGCAGCTATTGCTGCTGTTGCATTCATCGCATTATGGCGACCTGCAAGAGATAGACGAATCGTTTCTTTATGAGCTGATGCTTTTTCGATCACATCGAACTCAGCATAGTAACCGGCTTCAGACCAGCCCATTTTGTAGCTGGCCACATCAAGCTGGTAATCATTTTGTTCAGCTTCACCAAAACTGATTGATTGATTAACGTCTGATGCCAGATCCTGCCAAAGCTGCGCCCACTTGCTGTCACCGTGGTAAACAAAAACTCCGTCAGCTTTTAAGCCATTAAGTATTTCAGCCTTGCCATGGGCAATATTTTCTTCGGAACCAAACTCACCGATATGCGCTGTACCGGCATTATTCAAAATCGCAACATCAGGTTCGGCAATGTTTGACAGGTAATCTATTTCACCTAAATGATTGGCACCCATTTCCACAACTGCCAATGATTCATCCTGGAGCCTAAGCAGTGTTAGCGGTACACCAATGTCATTATTAAAATTACCTATTGTTGAAAGCACCTTGTGACTTGAAGAAAAAATTGCCGCCAGCATTTCTTTTAACGTGGTTTTGCCATTACTGCCGGTCAATGCGACAACCTTTGGATTGACCTGGTGACGCCAGGCTTTTGCCAAACGCCCCAGGCCAAGTCTTGAATCATCAACAATCAATTGAGTCATTGCAGAATCAGTGTCTTTTTCCACTAACGCGGCTACCGCACCTTTTTGCTCTACCTGCTGCAGGTAATCATGACCATCAAAACGATCACCCTTGAGCGCCACAAACAAATCACCCTGCCTGATATTGCGTGAATCGGTGCTGACACTGGAAAATGACACATCATCACCGAGCATGCGCGCGCCAATCTTTTCAGCAGCAACACTTGCCATCATACTTGTTGGCATACTTGTCAGCAGGCTCGTCATAGCGCCTCCAGGGCATTTCTCACACATGCCTGATCACTAAAAGGAAGACGCTGTTCGCCAATAATCTGCCAGGCTTCATGACCTTTGCCGGCGACAAGAATTACATCATCAGCCAATGCATTTTTAATCGTATCGGTTATGGCTTTTTCACGATCCATTTCCACAACCGCAGAGTCAGGATGCTGTAAACCCTTAAGAGTTTCCTCAATGATTAATTCAGGTGATTCACTGCGCGGGTTATCATTGGTTAATACAACCAGGTCACTTAAACGTTCTGCAATAGCTCCCATCTGCGGACGTTTGCCTTTATCCCGGTCACCACCACAACCAAAGATACAAACCAGCTTGCCGGTAACATGATCTTTAAGAGAGGATAACGCCTGTTCCAGCGCATCAGGAGTATGGGCGTAATCAACAATTACCGTAGGACCAGTTTTATTACTGCCTGCAGGCTTGATTGATTCCATACGGCCGGAAACGGTAGAAATATGTTTCAGACTGTTGATCGCATCATCAAATTCAACACCGCACTCCAATAACACACCCAGTGCAACCATGGCGTTTAAAACATTAAAGCGACCATACAAAGGCAAGGCCACTTCAGCCTCACCCCAGCTTGATTCGAGTTTGAATGACAAACCGGATGAAGACGCCACTATGTTTGAAGCCTTTATCCAGGCATCAACCTGCTGTTTATCTACCGAATCAATACCATAAGCAACAATACGTAATGGCGTATTGCCTAACTCACGAATAAGCTTAATACCCAAATCATCATCAGCATTGATCAACGCTGCCTTTAAACTGCTCATCTTAAACAGCAAAGACTTGGCCTTGGCATATTCTTCCATGGTGCCGTGATAATCCAGATGGTCGCGACTGAAGTTAGTTAAAACCGCAAGGTCAAAATCAATATCAGCTACTCGACACTGTTTTAAGGCATGCGAAGAAACTTCCATTGCTACCGCTTCGGCACCCTGTTCACGCATATCAAAAAGAAAAGACTGCAACGAGACCGGGTCAGGCGTGGTATGCGTAGTTGGTTGCAAATCATTTATAAAACCATTGCCTACCGTACCAAGCACTGCGACTTTACGAATACCTGAAAATGCCTGTGCGATAAACTGGCTGCAACTGGTCTTGCCGTTAGTGCCGGTTATACCGATCACAGGAAAATCACGACTTGGATGCTGGTAAAAACGACCGGCAATTTTACTGGCGTATTCAGTCAGGCCAGTCATTGCAATAATTGGACAGGAAATCGTTTTACTTAACTGCTGAATTTTTTCAGGTAGCCATTGCGCTGTTATTTCCGCCAATACTACTACAGCACCCTGACTGACAGCCTGCTCGATGTAATCCAGACCATGTGAGCGATGACCGGCACAGGCCATGAAAACAAAACCATCTGAAACTTTGCGGCTATCCATGGCAATACCTAATAATTCAATATCAGGCAAATCACCTTGGGGCAAATCACCAATATAATCCATACCCTTGATCAGATTGCTTAAAGGAATCCCTTTTGAAAGCAAGGCGGGCATCATTGCAACCCTCCTGCCACAATCTGACCAGCTGAGATCTGACTAGCTGAGATCTGGCCAGCTGCAACTTGCATTCCATCAACCTGTTCAACCGGTGCAATATTAAGCAATCGCATACCACCGGCCATCACTTCGGAAAACACCGGCGCAGCAACATCACCACCATAGAATTTACCTGCAGATGGTTCATCTACCACTACAGCCATTGCCAAACGGGGATTATCGACGGGCCCTACACCAGCAAATACCGCGCGGTAACGATCATCCGCATAGCCTTCAGCACTGTATTTTTTAACCGTGCCGGTTTTACCCGCCATTCTATAACCGGGCACTTCAGCCAATGGCGCTGTACCTTCGGTTGAAACTACTGACTCAAGCATATTCAAAACAGCTTCAGCGGTTTCTTCACTCATAACACGACGTTCAGTCGTGGTGTTGTCATCTTTAAAGAATGTCGCCTGGCGATACACGCCACCATTACCGAGCACCGCATAAGCCTGCGCCAACTGCAAAGTGTTAACAGATATGCCGTAACCAAAAGAAAGTGTTGCCTGATCAATCTTTGCCCAGCGATTGTAGTTATTAACATGACCACCGGTTTCCCCGGGGAAGCCAAGCGCCACGCCACTGCCAAAACCCAGATTACTGACAAATGCATAAAGCTCTTCCGGAGCCATTTCCAAAGATATTTTGCTTGCACCAACGTTACTGGATTTTCTCAGCAGCGTTTCAAGATCAATCAAACCGATATTATTGTGATCACGAACAATGTCCCGGCCAATACTGAAATAACCAGGTGCGGTATCAATCGTAGTACCCTCATTAACAACGCCAGACTCAAGTCCAGCCGCTACGATAAATGGTTTCATTGTTGAACCCGGTTCAAATGCATCAGTTACCGCACGGTTTCTTAAACGACCATTTTTGTTGCTGCGGTTGCCATTCGGGTTATAGCCGGGCTGGTTAACCATCGCCAGAATCTCACCGGTTTTCACATCCAGTACAACGGCCGATGCCGACCGGGCCTTGTGTTTCAGCTTGATCTTTTTAAGTTCGCGATAAGCCAGGAACTGCAGTCTTGCATCCAGGCTTAACTTAATGGTTTCACCGGCACGAGGCGGCTTGATCTGCTCAATATCATTGACCACCCTGCGCTTACCATCACGAATGACATATTTCTTGCCATGCTCACCTTCCAGCGCTTCATTGAATACCAGTTCCAAACCCTCCTGGCCCTGGTCATCGATATTGGTAAAGCCGATGATGTGAGAAAAAATTTCACCGCTAGGATAGTAACGACGGTATTCACGCTGCAGACCGAAAGTGTTAACTCCCTGTTCTTTGGATAACTGCAAAACCTTTTCCGCAACATCAGGGCGAACACGTCTTTTCACGTAAACAAACGCACGTTTGTTATAGCGCGCCTGCAAACTACGCAAATCTTCAACATCCATATCCAGCACTTTTGCCAGTGGTTGCAGCGAACGCACATCCGATGGCATTGCCCTCGGATTCATCCAGACAGAATCAGCCGGAGTACTGACTGCCAGAATTTCACCACGACGATCCTGAATCATGCCGCGGTAAGCGGGCATTTTCACCACACTCAAGTGACGGCGCTTACCTTCGTTCTGTAGAAAATCTGTTTCAAAAACCTGGCGACCTACTGCAGAAACAACCAGTGAAACAGAAGCCAGCGCAAACACACCCATTAAAAACCAGCGGCGATAGCGATAATCAGCCGGCAGATTTTGCTCCTGCAGGTAACGCTTCTGTCTTTGCTGCCGCCTGTGTCTTTCGTTACGTTTCATTTCTGCCTGATAACCACAATATTCTCAACGCCTGGCATCAGCATGTTGAGCTTGTTATTCGCCAAATCCTCTACCCGGCCATGCTCGGCCCAGGTAGCCAACTCAATCTGCAGGCGACTCCAGTCAACTACCAGTTCATCCCTTTCCACCCGCAATTTTTCCATTTCGGTAAACAGCTTCCTTGATTCATATTTCATGTAGGTCACGGCAAAACCTGAAATCAGCACCGCCACAACCAAAACTGCCAGAACAATCATTTGCCCTGGCAATGCAAACTGAAAAATTTCGCGGCCTATCACAGCTTTTCCGCAACCCGCATCACTGCGCTTCTGGCCCGGGGGTTTAGCCTGATTTCCTCTTCACCCGGGAAAACCGCTTTTCCGACCAGCTTCATTGACGCATTTGACTGCTCAAACTGCACAGGCAAACCCGCCGGCAATTTATCGCCACGGGACATGTCACGCATAAAGCGCTTAACAATTCTGTCTTCCAGCGAATGAAAACTGATCACTACCAGCCTGCCGCCGACTGATAGAAGCGCCATCGCTTTTTCCAGCACCTGTTCCAGCTCTTCCAGTTCGCGGTTAATACGAATACGAATAGCCTGGAAACTCCGGGTCGCAGGATGCTTGTGTTTTTCATGTTTTGGAATGGCCGCTGAAACAACTTCAGCCAGTTGACGCGTCGTTGCAAAAGGCACGGTCAGGCGAGTCTCCACGATTGCCCTGGCAATTCGTCTGGAAAAACGCTCTTCACCGTATTCTCTCAGCACGTTCGCTATCTCCCCCTCATCAGCCTTGTTGATCCATTCAGCTGCAGTTTCCCCGTTGTTGTCATCCATTCGCATATCCAGAGGCCCATCCTGGTTAAAACTAAAGCCCCTGGAGGCATCATCAATCTGTGGTGATGAAACCCCTAAATCCAGCAAAACCCCATCAACCCTGCCTTGCATACCCGTTTCTTCGACAAACGCTGTCATCTTTAAAAACGAGCCCTGTTGAATCCGGAAACGCGGATCCTCTGCAGCTAAACGGTTTCCGGTTTCAACAGCCCTGACATCTTTATCCAATGCCAGCAAACATCCCTGATTGCCAAGCCGACCCAGAATTTCTCTACTGTGGCCGCCCCGACCAAATGTGCCATCTATGTAACAACCTGATGACTGCACATCCAGTGCATCAACCGCTTCCTGCAATAAAACTGCCTGATGGCCAGACTGATGCTTATATTGATGCGAAAAATTTTCCGTTGAATGTTCGGGCATGAACTACAAAACCAGGTTTTGCAATTCTTCCGACATCTCCGAACTTTCATCCCTGGCCTGCTCAATCCAGTTGTCGCGACTATCAGTCCACTGCTCTTCATCCCAGATCTCCAACTTGGTGCCCTGACCAACCATGGCAACATGTTTGTTAAGACCTGACTTCTCACGCAAATCAACCGGCAACAAAATGCGACCCTGCGAATCCATCTCGACATCGTGCGCACTACCAAGCACCAGGCGACGCAAACCCGCAGCCGCACCTTTCACGCTAGGCAGCTTCATCAGCTTGCGTTCAACTTCGAACCATTCATCTTCGGGATAAAGCCACAGACAGTGGCCCTGGGGATCAAGGGTCACAACCAGACGCCCACCCGCATTTTCACGCAGGCGATCACGGTGCCTTGCAGGAATCTGCAAACGCCCCTTCGCATCTAAATTGAGATTGTTAACGCCTCGAAACAAGAATTCCCCCTTTTATGGCAAAAAATCCCTTTTAAACCACTTTCCCCCACTTAAGATGTAATATTAGGTATCAGACCCCCGTTATGTCAAGGTCGAAATCAGAATAATTTCATTTTTTTCAAGCACTTACAGACGTTTTGCAATAGCTTTTCACCGCAACACAATAACCTGTAAAAACAGACCAATAACTCCACAACTTAAAGTAGATTGTTAAGAAAATGACCGGGAAAAAGTTTTCTTGAAGATATTTTTTTTATTTTGGGGAGCAATGTGGGGCAAAATTTAAGCCCTGATACCGGTATAATCGCGACCATGAGCCAGCTGTTTGTAAAAAAACTGAC
>CALAZS010000202.1 GCA_937926265.1 uncultured Gammaproteobacteria bacterium | reverse complement strand
GACAGCAGCATCTGTCCGGTTTCAGAGCAAAACCAGTCAATCACCTGGTCAGGCAGTTTTTTTGTCTGTGATGATGTTATCACGTATAGTAAGAACCTGTTTTAAGAAATATGTACAACTGTTTGACTATTCTTGTATTTATGAAGCCCGGTTCAGCCAGAAAAAATCGTTTTACTCGCCAAGTTTTCAGCCTTGTTTTCCCTTTTTTTATTTTGCTTTTAAGTGGCTGTCAATCGATGCCCTGGCAGGAAAAGCCACAGTCCCATGTTACTCCGCAAGTCGAACAAAAGCCAAGCCTGGAAAAAACACCCTACCTGCTAATTGTTGAGGAAAAACCACGGGCCGAACCTTCAACAGAACCTCAGTCCATCTGGCCAAGATTGTTTGCTGGCTACAACCTCGATCCTGTCAGTAATTCGCGTATTGATAAGGAATATGCCTGGTATACCCGTCATCCGGAACACATCGAGCTTGTACAAAAACGTGCTGAGCTTTACCTGCACTTTATTCTGGAAGAAGCCGAAAAAAGGCAAATGCCAACAGAACTGGTATTGCTTCCCATTGTTGAGAGCGCATTCCAGCCATTTGCTTATTCACATGGCCGGGCTGCCGGGTTATGGCAATTCATTCCATCAACCGGAAAACATTATGGCCTTGACCAGGACTGGTGGTACGACGGTCGCCGCGATGTTATAGCTTCAACCCATGCTGCCCTGGATTACCTGACAGCCCTGTCAAAACAGTTTGATGGAGACTGGGAACTGGCATTGGCTTCATATAACGCCGGTGCCGGTAATGTCCGCAAGGCAATCAAGCGCAACAAGCGTAAAAACAAGCCGACCGATTTCTGGTCTTTGGATTTACCCAGGGAAACCGAAACCTATGTCCCAAGATTGATAGCGATTAGCCGTATTTTCAAAGATGCTGAAAAGCTTGGCATCAGGCTGCATGATATTCCCAACGCACCGCGTCTTGCCATTATTGATATCGACAGCCAGATCGACCTCGCCAAAGCCGCTGAAATGGCAGGCTTGAGCATCGAAGAACTTTATCAGCTCAACCCGGGCTTCAACCGCTGGGCCACTTCACCGGACCGCTCACATCAACTTGTTCTGCCACTTGAAAACCAGGTAGCTTTTAAAGATCAACTTGCAAAGATGGATAAGAATGAACTGGTTCAATGGCAGCGCTATAAAATTCGAAAAGGCGATTCACTTATCGGAATTGCCCAAAAGCACAACACCACGGTCAGCATCATCAAGGACATTAACCAGCTCCATAATTCCAGAATCCGTGCCGGTAAACATCTGCTTATCCCGGTCGCCAGCAGAAACGAAGCCGATTACAGCTTAAGCATGGCGCAGCGACTACTTGATAAGCAATCAGTTTCCAGAAAAGGTAACAAAACCGAATACATCGTTAACAGTGGTGATACCCTTTGGGAAATTGCCAGGAAATATAAGGTTTCATATAAAAAGATAGCCCGCTGGAACAGCATGGCACCTGGCGACACACTTCGCCCCGGTCAAAAACTGGTTATCTGGTCGAATAAAGCGCCATCCAGCAAGCTGGCTGACAAGATAGCAATGAATAGTCCTGCGAATAAAGTCAGCGATATTCGCTATAAGATTCGCCGTGGTGACTCGTTATCCGTTATCGCCGACAAGTTTAATGTCAAAGTTGCTGATATCAGGCGCTGGAATAATATTAACCAAAAATATATCCAGCCTGGTCAAACGTTAAAGTTAAGAGTGAATATTACTGAACAACTTTAAATTTCTTCTGTTTAGATTTCTCCTGTTGATTCTTATGACCCATGCTTTCCAATGATGAAATAAAAACCAGGCTGTCAGACCTTAACTCAAAGACGGCTTCGCCCTGGAAATTAAAAGAAAGCTCTATTAGCAAGGAATTTGTGTTTAAAGATTTTAGTCAGGCCTGGACGTTCATGGATAATGTTGCAACCGCAGCTGAAAAAGCAGACCATCACCCGGACTGGTGCAATTCCTATAACAAAGTAAAAATAAACCTGACAACCCATCAGGCAGGCGGTTTAACCGAAAAAGATTTTTCACTGGCTGAAAAAATCGAACAGTTAAACATTTTATGACAAACCAATAGTTAAGAGTTTTAGAGAACCTCGATCATGAAGAAAACATATTTTCTATTTTTAACAACAGCCCTGGCTTTTTCACAAATATCAAATGCTGACCAGGGCCGTGCGGCAAACTCTGTGGAAGCACGTTATGCCTATACCATGGGTTACCAGATTGGTGAGATGCTCAAAAACCAGGGTCTCAATAGCTCAGAAATAAGCTATTTCATGGAAGGTGTTGAAGATCGTTTTTCCGGCGAAAAACCTCGTCTGGATAAAATTGAAATGAAAGAGGCAACTCAATCTTTCAAAGAACTCCAGGAAATGAAAAATAAAAACAACCCTCAACCAAACACCTCTTCAGCCAGTGAGTTCCTGAATAAAAACAAGACCAGGGAAGGCATTATTTCCCTGCCGAGCGGTTTGCAGTACCAGGTTTTAGAATCAGCCGATGGAGAGCAGCCCAGGGCTTCTGACACCGTGATGGTGCATTATCAGGGCAGCCTGGTTGATGGCAAAGTATTCGACAGCTCTATCAAGCGAGGCGAACCGGCGATGTTCCCGCTTCAACGGGTTATACCCGGCTTCAGGGAAGCCATTACCGCCATGAAAACCGGTGAAAAATGGCGCGTATTCATGCCGCCTGAATTGGCCTACGGTGAGAAAGGCGTGAAAGGTGTAATTGGCCCGAACCAGGTGCTGATTTTTGAAATTGAGCTGTTATCAATAAATTGATTATTGCTGTAGCTCGATGCAGGCAACCTTGTGAGTATCACTGACCTGCCTGTTAGCCGGATAATTTGAATGACACTGCTGCCGGGCAACAGGACACCGGGGATGAAAGTAACAGCCATGAGGTGGATTTGCCGGAGATGGCAGGTCTCCTTCAAGCGGAACAACAGTGCGTTGATATTTTGGATCCGGCACCGGGACCGAGGCTAAAAGCGATTTTGTATACGGATGCATGGGGTTATCCAGAACCTCTTCGATAGTCCCCTGTTCTACCACTTTACCGAGATACATAACGGCCACTTCATGGGCAAGATATGAGACGACCGAAATATCATGCGTAATAAACAGGTATGACAGCCCCATTGATTCCTGCAGTGACTTGAGCAGGTTTAAAATCTGCGCCTGTACCGAAACATCCAGTGCGCTGGTAGGTTCATCACAAACAATCACCTGCGGGTTTACCGCCAGTGCCCTGGCAATACAGATGCGCTGACGCTGACCACCGGAAAACTCGTGAGGATAGCGTTGCGCCGCTTCTGCAGGCAAGCCGACTTTATCCAGCAGGTCTGCAACGATCTTCTGTCTTTCTTCACGGCTGTTGACTATTTTCTGGGCAACTAGACCTTCTGCAATAATGTCTTCGACCAGCATGCGTGGATTCATGCTTGATACAGGGTCCTGAAAAATGATTTGCAGGTCACGACGGTGACCTCTCATTTGTTTTTCAGTTAATTCATTCAGTTGAACTTCGCCGTAGCTGACTGTACCACCGGTAGGTTTAATCAATTGCAGCAGGGCTTTACCGGCAGTTGTTTTGCCGCAGCCTGATTCTCCAACCAGGGCCAGTGTTTTACCAGGTTTTAATTGCAGGTCGATACCATCAACGGCTTTTACATGTCCCACTGTGCGTTTAAATATGCCCTTATGAATTGGAAAGTGAACTTTTAATCCAGACAGGCTAAGTTTTTCTGCAACTGCTTGCGTGGCAGCAATCTGCTGTTGTTCCTGTTTTACTTTTGCTGTTTTTTTCTTGCGGCTTTTTTTATACTCGAGCAAACAACGGAAGCCGTTTTTATCTTCACCCTGCCAGGGCGGCATATTGGTTTCACATTCAGTAATGCGTTTTTCACAGCGATCCAGAAAACGACATACCATGAACTGTTTTGTTAAAGCGGGCACCTGTCCTTCTATCATGGCGAGTGCCGCATGACGTTTATGGCGTGACGGCAAAGAGTCAAACAGTTTTTGACTGTAGGGATGTTTCGGTGCTGAAAAAAAGTCATTCACACTGGCCTGCTCAATGATCTGGCCGGCATACATAACCGCGATGCGGTCAGCAGTTTCAGCTACAACCCCAAGGTCATGCGTGATAAGTAAAATAGCCATGCCCTTTTTCTTTTGCAGATCTTTTAACAGGTTGAGCACCTGGGCCTGTATCGTGACATCAAGCGCGGTTGTCGGCTCATCTGCAATTAACACCTCAGGATTGCCTGCCAGCGCAATGGCAATCATGACACGCTGTTTCATACCTCCTGATAACTGATGAGGGTATTCTTTAAAGCGGCGTTCGATATCCGGGATACCAACATCCTTAAGTAATTGCAGCGCACGTTTTTTCTGCTGTTGACTGCCGTTGACAGTATCGTCATGTAACCTGACCGACTCAAGAATCTGTTCCCCAATGGTCATGACCGGGTTTAACGAGGTCATGGGCTCCTGGAAAATCATGCCAATACGTCCACCGCGGATATTGCGCATCTGGCTTTCAGTTAAATCCAGAATGGATTGGTCATGCAGGATGACATTACCTGCAACGATGCGTCCACCCGCAGGCAGCAGGCGCATGATTGACAGTGCTGTCATCGACTTGCCACAACCTGACTCACCCAGTAGTGCCAGGGTTTCACCTGCCCTGACCTCAAAACTGACAGCATCCAGAGCACGTACTGGCTTGGCTTCACTGCCAAGGTGTGTACTCAAATCCTTTACCGTTAAAACGGTCGATTGCTCGTTACTCAAGACTGACTCCTTAATCTTGGATCAAATGCATCACGAACCACATCAGAAAAGAGGTTGGCGGCAAGGACCAGGGTAAACATGAAAATCAGCGAAGCCGTCAATGACCACCAGACGATCGGCTCCCTGGCCATTTCAAGCCTGGCGCTGTTAATCATGTTGCCCCAGCTGTTGGTACTTGGATCCACACCAATGTTTACGTAAGAAAGTACTGCCTCTGCCAGCACCAGCCCGCTGAAATCCAGTACCACGGTAATCAGAACAATATGCACAACGTTAGGCAGAATATGTTTAAAGATAATGGTGAAATTTCCAACACCGAAAGACCTGGAAGCCTGCACATAATCCAGTTCACTCAGCTTAAATGTTTCGGCACGTAATAACCTGCACAGCCCCGTCCAACTGGTAACCCCCAGGATCAGGCATAAAAACAGCAGGCGCAGATCCGCACGCTCAGTAACACTGGTAAAGTCAGCTTCATGATTACTCATGTAAATCTGCATCATCAATATTGCAGCGGCAATCAATAAAACGCCTGGAATGGAGTTTAAAGTGGTATAGGTGTACTGAATAACATCATCTATCCAGCCTTTAAAATACCCTGCCATGATGCCAAGCAGGATGGCTGCAGGCAACATGACAAGTGTTGTCAGCGTACCAATAAGCAAACCTGTTCTGATACTTTTAAGTGCCTGGTATAGAACATCTTCACCAACCTTGTCTGTTCCCAGCACATGATAGTACTGACTCAGGTTATACAATATCCCGGCAATTACAGAAATCACCAATAAGGTAATAAAAGCCGTTCTCCAGGGTATCTCTGTTTTACGATGCCTGATATGACTTATCAATTCTGTGAAAGCCAAATGACTGTTAACAGCCAGCCATGAAACCATCAGCATGACAATGATTACCCAGGCTGCGATTCCTAACAGAATACCGATAACTGTTTTTTCAAACAGGTCGAGGTAGTAGTCTTTTTCCGGATCATCCAGATGCGCACCACCGTACTTGAGACGCGGAAACTCGCGGGTGGTAACTCCCGTATCGCTTTCAACATTCTCCCGGGCATATAAATGTGTTGCCAACGGCGCAGAATAAGTTTTTTCATGGTTCAGTCGCAGATCAGAAAGAATATAGTCAAGCGTGCTGAGCATATCTGCACCCTTGTTCTTTTCATCATTCACATCAGGCCGGTAATGAACTGAATCCAGCAAGCCGATGGCTATATAAAACAGCAGGATAATAAGTGTGCTAATACCGATGCGGCTGGAAAAAACCTGCTTCCATGGCCTGCTCAAGTGTGGACGTTTACGGGCATAGTTAATAAATGCCAGTACAAGAGCGACAAGCAAAAAGATCAGGATATCAGTCCACAGAAAAACCATTTCCGGCATCAGGACAACCTCACCCTTGGATCGACAAAAGTATAAGAGATATCGGTTAGAATCAAGCCAATGATATAAAGCACAGAACCTAAAAACACCATCGCCCTGACGATCGCAAAGTCCTGGTTATTGATAGCATCAATGGTATAACTACCAAGCCCCGGGATACCAAAAAAAGATTCGGTAATAAGGCTGCCCATAAACAGTAAAGGCAGTATCACGACGACACCGGTCAAAATCGGAATCAGCGCATTCTTAAAAACATGTCTGAATAAAATAAATTGTTCGGCCAGGCCCTTGGCTCTCGCGGTTCTGACATAATCCTTGTTAATTTCTTCCAGGAACAGTGTGCGGTACCATCGCGTTCCAGCTCCAATACCACCAATGACACCAATAATCACCGGTAAAATAAGAAACTTAACCGCCGACCAGCCGGTTTCGTAACCGGATATAGGCACCAGGTGCAAAAGTTTACCCGCTATGAACTGACCACCGATGATATAAAACAACCCGGAGATAGACATCATAACAACACATAAAATCACTCCCCATATATCAATGTAAGTTGCCCGGAAAAACGCGATTAACAGCGCAAAGGTAATATTGACCAGTAACCCGACCAGCAACACCGGAACGGCTATTGCCAGGCTCGGCCACATGCGCTGGGAAATATCGTAGAGAATATCCCTGCCACTATCCGACTGACCAAAATTGAAAACAAACAGGTTGACTGATTTCTGGAAAAATATGGTATCGGTGATTTTATCTAAACCGGATGCTTCACTGTTAATCAGCAGAGGCCTGTCGTAACCGCGTTCAGCTTTCCAGTGTTCGACCGCTTCAGGTGTAACACGTTTAACCCCCAGGTGCATACGGGCCATATCATCGGTAGAGTTGACCACGAAAAACAGCGTGAAGGTAAATATATTTACCCCGATTAGAATCGGTAGCGCATACAGCAGGCGTCTAATGATATACGCTGTCATCTTGCCCGCCTCTGCTCATGTTGTTTATAAATTCTTACCGCAGGAATGATACTGGCTATTAAAATCAAAATAATAACAATCAATGGCCAGGTTACCGGCTGATTCCACTCCTGCTGCTTTTCAGCCCTGAGCGCAGAATCAACACGTCTGTACTTGAGAGTATTGTTGGCCATCAGGTTTGGCTTAACATTTTTATACCACTGGTGATAAAGAGAGAATGCTTTCGGATGGAAACCCCAAATCCAGGGAGAGTCTCGTCTGACAATTTCAACCATTTGATCAATAATCTTCTGACGCTCTGTTGTGTTGGGAAGTCTTTTCATCTTCTCAAATAAGGAATCGAATTCCGGGTTGGTATAATTTGCGGCATTTTCACCACCGTGTTCCACCTTGGCATTCTCTCCATAAAGCAGGAAGAGGAAATTTTCCGGATCCGGGTAATCCGCATTCCAGCCCCACATGAAAATCTGTGCAGTACCTTTTCGCATCTTATCCTGGAAGCGGTTGTAGTCTGTTGTTCTTAAAACCAGTTGGACACCTAACTTGGAAAACTGTTTTCTGATCCAGTTAAGGCGCGCCTTATCATCTGGCCCTGTCGCTGTCACATCTAGATACAGCACCAGCGGTTTATTGGTTTCAGGATCGCGCCCGCCAGTGTATCCCGCCTTATCCAGCAAAGACCTTGCATAGTCAATAGACAGGCGTTTTAGCTGGCCATTAACTTTTTCATAAACATAGGAGTTATGGTCTTCACCCTTGTGGCCAAAAATACCAGGCGGCAAAGGACCCTGGGCCGATATTCCGCGTCCGTTGGCAAATATCGAAATGTATTCTTCGTAATCCACAGCAATTGAAATAGCCTGCCGTAAAAGCCTTGCCCGCTCCGATTCACCACCAATGACTGCATCGGTCATATTGAATCCCATGTAAGAAATCGATGTTGTTATCGCTGTCTGCAAGCCTATACCTTTGGCCTGCATACTTTCTGTAAGATCAATTTCACCCTGGGCATTAAACTGCACGGCCTGGTCAAAACTGTCAGACGAAACACCTGATGCATCATAGTAGCCCTGCAGAAACTTGTTCCAGTAAGGGATACTCTCTTTTTCCAGGCTGTATATGGCTTTATCAATCAGCGGCAGCACTTTGCCTGCATCTGCAAGAAGCCCGTTTTCAATATCTTCAGCTTCGCCATCTGAAGGGTAAGTTTCACCATGAAAATTCGGATTTTTCTCAAGAACCATCCGTAAGTTCGGATTGTTTTCTGACAACATAAAAGGACCTGTTCCAACCGGGTACCAGTCCAGCGAAATATTCTTTTCTTTTAACATTGGCTGGCTGTAAAAACGATCCGCCTCCCAGGGCATTGGGGCAAAAAACGGCATCGCCAGCCAGAACTTAAACTGTGGATAGGTCTTGTTAATTCTTATGGCAAACTGATAGTCACTGATCTTTTTGACACCTGTCATTTCAAGTTCACGCAGGTCATGAAAATCAGCCGGGTTATTTTGTTTATGATCTTTTAAAGTATTTCGAAAATCCTTAAAACCAACGATGTGCTCTTCCATAACGCCGGCAATCGGAGAATGCAGATCAAAATCGGCAAGGCGTTTTATCTGGTATATGTAATCATCAACAGTCAATTCACGACTGGCATGGTGTAAAAAATCTTTCAGCGTATATTTGTTTTTCAAAGCCTCTTCTTCGAGGTTGTGATATTCAAATACATTGGAAGAGAACCGGGCAAAAGCCGGGTGCGGCTGGTACTGAATACCGGGCTTTAGGGAAATAAGATATTCGGTGTAGGCAATATTATCATCACTTTCATCCAGCAAATTACCTTCACTGTCATAGAACTTAAGCTCGGGTAAGCTTGATGCAGTTAATGTTGTTAACTCGTAGGGACGTTTTAAAAAATGATATTGCAATAACGGTTCGTATATCTGTGCAATAAAAGTGTATTCATTTGAACTATAGGAGCGCACAGGATCGAGATGCTTGGGTCTTTCTGAAAAAGAGCTGTAGGCAATGTGTTCGTCAATTGATGTAATTGGTGACGTATTTGATGAGGTGTTTGAATAAGGATTATTCCATGGCTGATCGGAACAGGACGTTAATAAAACAGAGAGCAACAAGACTATAAATTGCAGGAGAATGCTGTGTTTAATATCAATTATTTGATTTATTGTCATTATAGGCAAAGCTAAAACTCTTTTATCTCGTATCGATTTATAAAGTTTGAGGTTTTATGATCTCTTCCAGGGGACGAGATGACAACAACACAAATGATCAGTCTAGTTTACGTGAAACCGCTATTCCCTGAAATCAGAAAATTTAATGCTTAGCGAATTTTGACTATGAACTGATAATATTCGAAAATCCTTTACAACACCCCTGAAAACAATGAGGAAAAACTATGGGTTTCATGCAAAACAAGAAAGTACTGATCGTTGGTGTTGCCAGCAATCGCTCCATTGCTTACGGCGTTGCCAAGGCAATGAATGAACAAGGTGCTGAACTGGCTTTTACCTACCAGACAGAAAAACTTAAATCCCGAGTTGAAAAAGTAGCAGCAGAATGTGGTTCTGAGATTGTTTTACCTCTGGATGTGGGAAGCGATGATGATATCAACAATGTATTTCAGGAACTGAAAAACAGCTGGGACGGCCTGGATTCCATTATCCATTCAGTCGGATTTGCCCCCAGGGAACAACTCGTCGGTAATTATATTGACGCTGTTACCCGCGAAGGTTTCAGTATTGCTCATGATATCAGCTCATACAGTTTTGCGGCCCTGGCAAAAGGCGGACGCGAGATGATGCAGGGCCGCAATGGTTCACTGCTGACGATGAGCTACCTTGGCGCAGTCAGGACTGTGCCTAATTACAACGTTATGGGCGTTGCCAAAGCCAGCCTTGAGGCCAACGTACGCTACATGGCAGATGCCCTAGGACCGGAAGGCACTCGTGTTAATGCTGTTTCAGCAGGGCCAATTCGTACCCTGGCCGCTTCAGGCATTGATAATTTCAAAGCCATGCTCTCGGAGGCTGAAGAGAAAACACCTTTAAGAAGAAATGTGACAATCGAAGAAGTGGGTAATGCAGCTGCATTCCTGTGTTCTGATTTGGCATCCGGTATTACCGGAGATGTGCTCTACGTGGATTCGGGATATCACATTCTCGGTATGTAGAATGGGAATGTAGTATTGGAATCTAGAATGGTGATCTAATATATCCAGAAATCAAAAGCCCGCGATAAAGCGGGCTTTTTTTTCTTAAAGCTTTTTCAGATATTCAATCTTTGCCTGGTCACGCAAGCTGTTGATGTAGCGCTGAAATTCCTCAGTACCCTGCTGCTGTGACAACATGTTCATCAACATGGCATTATCCTCAACCGGCTCACCCTGCTCCACACCTTCCAGGGCAATAAGAGCAATCTCATCGACAGACATAAGCGACTTGGCAAACCCGGTTTGTCCTTCTGCCGGCTTGGGCATCGCAAAGACCTTGTCTAGTAATCCTGATGGAAGCTGAGGATTCTTGCGGGAAGTGTAATCGACATTTTCAAGAGTTAAATTGTTTGCATCTGAAATGGCCTGCAGGCTGCTTCCGGATTTTAACTCGGCCAACAACTCTTCAGTCCTGGCTTCAACTGCACCTGAAGCAGCATCCTGTTTAAGCTGTTCAACGATTTGCGCCCTGACTTCGCCCAGGGGTTTTACCGCGGCAACCTTGTGTTCAACCACGCGCAACACAATAATTTCAGAAGGCGATAATTCAATGGGCTCACTGTTGTAGCCCTGGGTTAATGCCTCTTCTGAAAACGCAGCGCCGGTAACTTTTGGTGAAGCCAGAATACCCTCACCACCGGAACGCGGAATCCAGTCTGTTTTCTGAATTTCCAGACCAAGTTCCTGTGCGGCAGGTTCGAGCGAATCGGGTGATTCGTAAGAAAGGTTACCCAGTCTTTCTGCAAAATCATAGAAAACCTGCTCGGATTCAGTTACCAGGAATTTTTCCTTGACCTGGTCTCTGACTGACTCAAAGTCTGCGTCATTGCCTTTTTCAATGGCGGTTACTTTGATGATATGCAGCCCAAAACGGGTTCTGACCGGTTTTGAAATTTCATTCAGCGATAAAGCATTGGCAGCATTTTCAAAATCTTTATCAAACAGTCCTGCTTCCAGGTAACCCAGGTCACCACCGGTTTCAGCTGAAACAATATCCTGAGAGGCTTCACTGGCAAGACCGGCAAAGTCTTCGCCCTGCTCTGCGCGGGCATAAACTGCCTCGGCTTTTTCAGTAATCGCTTTAACCGTAGCGTCATCTGCCTCGCTATCAAGTTCAAACAGAATGTGGCTGATACGCTTTTTATCCGGGATAACAAATTCCGATTTATGCTGCTCGTAAAATGCCCGAAGATTAGCTTCAGTGGCATCCAGGGTAGAAGAAATAGCATCAGGGTTAAGTAACAGGTATTCCAGTTTAACCATTTCCTCAGACATAAGCTGAGTCTGGTTGGCTGAATAATAAGCCTCTACTTCAGCATCAGTTGGCTCGGCAGGCTGACTTACATGGTCGCTATTGATAAGTACAAAGGAAAACTTTCTTTCTTGACGGGATAACTGGTCAGCATCTTCAACAAATCCTTTGGGAATTCCAGAAGATCCCTCGATAGCCAATCTAAGCTGCGTGGTGACCAGCGAATTACGTATTCTTTCTTCGAAACCCTTTTCAGTCAGGCCCTGTAACTGAACTGCGCGTTTATACACTTCGGTATCGAATTGTCCGTTAACCTGAAAAGCCGGAACGGTCAGGATTGTTTCACGAACCATGGCATCGCCGGCACGTAGACCCAGGCGATCAGATGCCTGCTTGATAAGCGTATCTTCGATCATGCCTTCCAGCACCTGTTTACGCAGCATGGCTTCCGGAAACAGGTCAGCATTGTATTGCGCACCCAGTTGATCGCGCAGGTTACTTCTCAGTTTAAACGCAGCAGTCTCGACTTCACGCTCTGTGATCTCACGATCATTGACTTTGGCAATGAGCGGTTCAGAACCGACACCGAGGTATTCCTGGATACCCCATAATGCAAAAGGAATGGAAATCAGTATAACGATAGCCCAGGCTATCCAGCCCTGCGCTTTATCCCGAATCGTCATCAACATAGCGGCAAATACTCTACATCTCTAAAGATCGTTGTGAAAAACAAAGGGGGTATCGATGATACCCCCTCTATTTAGGATTGGCGGAGTGGACGGGACTCGAACCCGCGACCCCCGGCGTGACAGGCCGGTATTCTAACCAACTGAACTACCACTCCATGTTTACTTGGTGGGTGCTGAGGGGATCGAACCCCCGACCCTCGCCTTGTAAGGGCGATGCTCTCCCAGCTGAGCTAAGCACCCGAAGGCGCGCTAGTTTACAGCATCTTTTAAAGCTTTGCCAGCTTTGAATGAAGGAGATTTTGATGCTTTAATCTGGATGGTTTCGCCGGTCTGAGGATTGCGGCCAGTACGAGCTGCACGCTCGCGAACCACGAAAGTACCAAAGCCGATTAAAGAAACCTGGTCACCTTTTTTCAAGGCATCGGTGATTGCAGAAACAGCAGCGTCGAAGGCGCGGCCAGCAGCAGCTTTGGAAATATCGGCAGAATCTGCCATGGCATCAATTAATTCCGTTTTATTCATTAACGGTCTCCCCTTTGTGGTAATTAGTGAGTTGTGAATCTTTAAAGCCAGACTTGTTTAAAGAAGAAGCTTTGGAAGTAAAGACTGTAAAACGGCGCAATTTATATCAATAGCCTTATTATGCTGTCAAGCAGGCATTAGTTATAAATGCATAGATTGTGAGCAGTATTACAAATAAAACAGCAAATAAACATCAATGTTAAGGGTTTTCCATACGTTGAATAGGTATAAAGAAACTGAAATTTGCTCCGCCATCAATGTTATTCATTGCGAAAATTTCACCTTGATGGGCATTGACAATTTCTCTGCTTATGGCTAAACCAAGGCCAGTACCGCCTTTGACTTTTTTGTTATTACTGGTTTGAACGAACTTTTCAAACACCGCATGCATTTCCTCTATCGGTATACCGATACCTTCATCGGAAACTGAACATTTGACTGCCGGAGCTTTTTTAAAAATTACCTTTTCAAGTGATACGGTGATTTTCTTGCCTTCCGGTGTAAACTTCGAAGCATTTGATAGCAGGTTACGTATTACCTGCCCTATGCGTTCTGCATCCATATCAACTTGAGCAAAGTCACTGTCTTCTAAATTAAAAACCAGTTGCAGATTTTTTGACTGAAACAATGCTTCATTTTCGTGCAGGATATCATTAACCAGTTTTTCAAAATCAGTACGTTTGAAATTATAATCAAGCTTACCTGCTTCCGCTTTGGATAAATCAAGCAAGTCGTTAATCATCATAAGCAGTCTGCCACCGCTTTGGTGAATTCGATCAAAATAAGATAAAAGTTTTTCCCTGTCAGCGCTGTCGATTTTTTTTACGCCAAAGTCTGCAAAACTTAAAATCGCATGCATTGGTGTTCGCAATTCATGCGACATGTTGGCTAAAAAATCCGTTTTCGACTGATTGGCGCGTTCTGCCTGATTTTTGGCTTTAACTATTTCACTGGTCTGCTCTTCAACCAGAACCTCGAGCTCTTCCTGGTGTTTGCGCAATTCATTTTCAATATGCTTTCGTTGAGTAATATCATGAAAGATGGCCATGAAGGCTTCAAAACTGGTTTCCTCACCACCACTCCCATCAGCGTCTTGATCATCGGTATCATCATCAAATAAGAACAGATCCTGTTTTTCAATTTTGGCGACCGACACTTCCAACAGAATTTTTTTACCGCTGGAATGAATGCCAATCAGAGGACTGGCATTTTGGTCTGAAGTTTCGGAAACAAACTTGTTTAAGAAAGCCGGCATGTCTTCAGCCTTACAGGATTCCGGCAGTTCGAAAAGATGATTGATATGCTGGTACTGCACTTCGATTTCACTGACACCAAAAATATTTTCAGCAGCGCGGTTAAATGAACGAACCGTGCCATCCTCTTCAAACAGCACAATGCCATCAGATGCATTGTGTAACAAAGACTGCATTTGCGCCTGTGCACTGACAAACTGCTGGCCCGCGATCTGCAGTTCAATAACCTGGGTTCGCAGCTTCTCGAGCTCGGAAACTTCAGTTTCAGTTTGTTCTGTCAAAGTGTGGCCTTAATGAGTGAATAGTGATTTCTTTGTGAAAAATGATTCTTTCTGTGAAAACAGCTATTTTTAAATCGGCCGGAATTTATGTAACTTTAATAGAGGGATAAATTTAATAATATAATTGTCATTTTTGACAGAAAAACCAGAAATAACAAAGTATTAGACTAGAGTAGATTAGAGTAAATTAGAAAACAGTGGATTAGAAAACAGCCGATTAGACAACAATAATTTAGATAATATATTCTCGATAAAAGACTGGCAGGATCAGTCTTTCTCGTCAATCCAGGCCTGTTGAATAGCTTCCAGAACTTTTTCACCTGAGTGGTTTGGATCATCATCGAAATCATCAAGCGCCATTACCCAGTTGCGCAGATCAACAAAATTCACCGTCATTGGATCAACATCCGGGTGAGTTTCATCCAGTTCAATCGCAATATCCAGAACGTCTACCCATTTTAGGCTCATAAAAATTCCTCAGTGATGCTCACTAACCATATTGATATTATATTTAGGTATTTCCACGACGAGATCTTCTTCACCCACTGTCGCCTGACAGCTAAGACGTGATTCAGGTTCAAGTCCCCAGGCTTTATCAAGCAGGTCATCCTCAAGCTCTGAAGACTCTTCCATGGAGTCAAAACCTTCCCTGATAATGACATGACAGGTGGTACATGCGCATGATTTTTCACAGGCATGTTCGATATCAATATGATTTTCCAGGGCTGCATCACAGATTGTCATGCCGGCTGGAGCGTCAATGACAGCGCCATCCGGACATATTTCTTCATGTGGTAAAAAAATTATTTTTGGCATGATCAAATCCTACTTGAAGTCGTCGACATTGTGTCCGGCCATGGCCTTTTGAATACTGCTGTTCATACGTCGCTCAACGTAAAACTCGCTGGTTTTTTCCAATGCTTTTATCGCCCCACTGATCTTTTTGATATCGTCACTTTCGGCTACATTGATTAAGTCGTTTAAGGTAGCCAGTATCAATTGGGTTTCCTGTTCATTCAATAACTGATCAGCATCGTCTTTCATTGCAGCCTGCAATGCTTCTATAACACGCTTTGCTTCAACCTGTTCTTCGCGTAACTGGCGCAGCTGAACATCTTCCTGGGCATGCTCGATCGATGATTTAAGCATGTCAGTAACTTCTTCATCGCTGAGACCATGAGAAGGCCTGACATTAATCTGCGCCTTAACACCGGATGTCGTTTCTTCCGCAGAAACATTTAACAGGCCATCAGCATCAATTGAGAAAGTCACACGGATACGCGCCGCTCCGGCCACCATTGGCGGAATACCCTGTAACTCAAATCTGGCAAGTGATCGGCAATCATCAACCAGTTCACGCTCACCCTGCAAAACATGCACGGCCATGGCAGTCTGGCCATCTTTAAACGTGGTAAATTCCTGGGCCCTGGCTACCGGGATCGTGGTATTTCTTGGAATGATTTTTTCTACCAGGCCACCCATGGTTTCAAGTCCAAGCGATAACGGATTTACATCAAGCAACAACATATCCTGGTCAGATTTATTTCCTGCCAGAACATTCGCCTGAATCGCCGCACCTATCGCGACAACTTTGTCCGGGTCGATGTTTATCAGCGGGTCAGTCGCAAATAACTCACCGACTTTTTCACGCACCCGGGGGACACGGGTGGAACCACCAACCATGACAACATCTTTTACTTCTGATTTATCAACTCCTGCATCTCTTAAAGCACGCTTACAGGCCAATAAGGTTTTCTTGATCAACGGGTCAATTAACTCGTTAAACTTGTCGCGCGAAAGACTACCCTGCCAGTTTAAGCCATCACCCAGATTTAAATTGATATCGACAGATTCGTGATCAGTAAGCTGCTGCTTGAAATCACGTGCCTGCTCCAGAAGGTAACGAATAACCGAATGCCCGCTATCCGAAGCAAGTCCGGCCTGCTCCATTAACCAGCTTGCTATTGCCATATCAAAATCGTCGCCACCGAGGGCAGAGTCACCACCGGTAGACATGACTTCGAATACACCTTTACTGAGTCGCAGAATGGAAATATCGAAAGTGCCGCCACCCAGGTCGTAAACAGCATGAACACCATCCGCCTGCTGGTCAAGGCCGTATGAAACGGCTGCAGCGGTTGGTTCATTTAACAGCCTGAAAACATTTAAGCCGGCGATTTTTGCAGCGTCCTTGGTTGCCTGACGTTGTGCATCATCAAAATAGGCCGGCACGGTAATCACGACACCCTCGAGCTCTCCACCCAGGGTATCCTGAGCCCTTTGAGACAGGACCTTGAGTATTTCAGCCGATACCTCAACGGCTGTTTTATCACCGTTGACCGTTTTAATTCGTGGAACACCTGGCTGTTCAGCAAACTGGTATGGAAGACTGTCACCAAGCGTTTTCAATTCACTGACTTCACGGCCAATCAGGCGTTTTACTGAGATAATGGTGTTAAGGGGATCTTCACTGGCAAACTGCCTGGCTTGATTACCGACAACGACATTATCACCTGTATAACGAACTACTGAAGGTAAAAGGTGTTCACCATTTTCATCCGCCAGAGTATCTGGCTGACCACTGCGGATACTGGCAATCAGGGAATTGGTTGTGCCCAGGTCTATACCTGCAGCGAGCCTGTGCTCATGTGGCGCAGCTGATTCACCCGGTTCTGCTATCTGAAGTAAGGCCATGAAGTTATCTCGAGAATTCCTGTCTAACTTAAATCTTCCAGTTCAGACTCAAGCGCTTCAGCCTCTGAATAAAGCTTTTTCAAAAACTGCATCTTGTAAACACACTCCATCGCAACATCAAGGTCTTCCTCGGTGCCTGAATCAAGCATGACTGCGCTGCGGGCAATCTGTTCATTAATCAACTGGGTGATCTTTTCGAGTAACTGATCAAGTTCTTCCAGTGGATCATCAGCATCACGGGCTTCTTCAAGTGATTCGCGCAACATCATTTGCTGCATAAGAAATTCCGTATCAGACGATGTAAGGTTTTCGCCATCTGCATTACGCCCGGCCAACTTCAACATGTACTGCGCTCTTTTCAATGGATCTTTTAATGTGTTGAAAGCTTCATTGACCTGGGCTGCACTTTGCATAGCTATTCGCTGCTGCTGTTCACTGGCATTGGCAAATTTGTCCGGGTGCGTAACTTTTTGAAGGTCACGGTATCGCCTGGCAAGCTCATCAAGATCAATGCGAAAATCAGTGGAAAGCCCGAACAGCTCGAAAAAGTTTTGATTGAAGTCAAGCATTAGATTCTTATGATACGGTATATGATGTTGGGATGATGCAAAAATTTATGACCAAAAAAAATGGAAACATCCGGAACGGACGTCTCCAAAATTCATACTTGGCAAATATGGTTAAACAGTAAAACTCTCTCCGCAACCACACTCATTTTGAACATTGGGATTGTTAAAGATAAAACCTTCGTTGAGACCTTCCTTGCCATAATCAAGTTCAGTGCCATCAAGATAGACAAGACTTTTCTGGTCAATAATGACTTTTACACCTTTATCTTCAAAAACCACATCGTCTTCATCTATTTCATCAACGAATTCAAGCACGTAAGCCAGACCGGAACAACCGGAGGTTTTTACCCCAAGCCTTACACCCTCGCCTTTACCACGGCTCTTTAAGAATGTGGAGACACGGTCAGCAGCCGAATCACTTAAACTTATACCCATGAATCAGATCCAATTATTCCTGATTTTTACTTTTATAATCAGTAACGGCAGCTTTGATTGCATCTTCAGCCAAAACTGAACAATGCACTTTTACCGGGGGCAATGCGAGTTCTTCAGCAATCTGAGAGTTTTTGATTTCCATTGCTTCATCAAGTGTTTTGCCTTTCACCCATTCAGTCAAAAGTGAACTCGAAGCAATTGCTGAACCGCAACCATAAGTTTTAAACTTGGCTTGCTCAATAACACCATCGTTACCAACTTCAATCTGCAGTCTCATTACATCACCGCAAGCCGGTGCACCAACCATACCGGTACCAACTTTGTTACTGCCTTCATCAAGCTT
Organism: uncultured Gammaproteobacteria bacterium; assembly: GCA_937926265.1. Taxonomy (GTDB): domain Bacteria; phylum Pseudomonadota; class Gammaproteobacteria; order Chromatiales; family Chromatiaceae; genus JABDQZ01. The sequence goes on along the minus strand of CALAZS010000202.1, from coordinate 5,029 downwards.
GCCAACGTTACGTGGATTTTCGTAATGATCTATGACTTTGTCACTGTATGCCATGTTGATTACCTCTAATATTATGTTAAGGCGCCTAGTGGGCTGCCCATTCAATTGATTTCAAGTCTATACCGTCTTTGAACATATCCCAAAGCGGTGAAAGCTCTCTTAAGCGATCAACCTGCTCTTTAACTTTGTTCAACACGTACTCGACTTCCTCATCCGTGGAGAATCGGCCGAAGGTAAAACGAATGGAACTGTGAGCCAACTCATCTTCACGCCCCAGGGCCCTGAGAACGTAACTTGGCTCCAGACTTGCCGAAGTACAGGCGCTTCCGGAAGAAACCGCCATGTCATTCAAAGCCATCATCAGGCTTTCGCCTTCGACAAAGTTAAAACTGATGTTCAGGTTGCCTGCAACGCGCTGATCGAGATCACCGTTAAGATAAACCTCTTCCATGTCTTTAAGACCATCCCACAACTTGTTGCGTAAACGTACAAGTTTTTCATTATCTGCCTGCATTTCCTCTTTTGCCAAACGGAAGGCCTCTCCCATTCCAACTATCTGGTGGGTCGCCAAAGTACCGGAACGCATACCTCTCTCGTGACCACCACCATGCATTTGTGCTTCAAGACGAATACGTGGTTTTCTGCGAACGTACAACGCACCTATGCCTTTCGGGCCGTAAATTTTGTGTGCGGAAAAACTCATCAGGTCAACTTTCATGTTTTCAAGATCAACCGGCACTTTTCCAGCACTTTGTGCAGCGTCAACATGAAAAATGATCTTGTTTTCACGACAGATTTCACCAATTGCTGCAATGTCCTGGATGACACCTATTTCATTGTTCACATGCATAATAGAGACAACAACGGTATCTTCACGAATCTCGTCTTGGAATTTATTCAGGTCCAGTAAACCGTTTGGTTCAGGATCCATGTAGGTTACTTCAAAACCCTCGCGCTCCAACTGGCGGCAGGTATCCAGAACGGCCTTGTGTTCAGTTTTCAGGGTAATTATGTGCTTACCTTTTTTGTGATAAAAATGGGCAGCACCTTTAATGGCAAGGTTGTTTGATTCGGTTGCACCGGAAGTAAATACGATTTCCTTCGGATTGGCGTTAATCAGGGCTGCAATGTCTGAGCGTGCCTGGTCAATAAGTTTTTCGGCATCCCAGCCAAACTCATGGGAACGTGAGGCAGGATTACCGAAAGTGCCATCCAGTGTTAGACATTGACACATCTTTTCGGCAACTCGCGGGTCGACTGGCGTTGTAGCAGAGTAATCGAGATAAATTGGTAACTTCATTGCACTAAATCCAGAAATAAAAACTAGTTGTTTACGTTCATTGATGCCAGGTTGTCTGCAACCTGGGATCTGACACTGCCAAGCTTGACTTCAGCACTGCTTTCTTTGGACTTGGAATCTTCAACACCTTTCCTGTCAACCAGATCCTGCAGAGAGATATCGCTGAGATACTCGTAAATTCTTGCACTTAGATCATGCCAGAGGTCGTGAGTCAGACAGCGTTCATTGTTGTGACAGTTTCCGGCACCACCACAGCGTGTTGCATCAACAACTTCATCAACTGCAGATATCACCTCGGCGATATGCACATCTGCCGCAGGACTTGCCAGGCTGTAACCACCACCGGGGCCCCTGACACTGCTAACCAGTTCCTTTTTCCTCAACCTTGAGAAAAGCTGCTCAAGGTAAGAAAGGGATATACCCTGTCGATCTGCTATGTCGGCCAGCGTTACCGGGCCTTTTTCGTTGTGCAATGCAAGGTCGAGCATTGCAGTTACCGCATAACGACCTTTCGTTGTAAGTTTCAAAGCATCACTCCTCTAGCGTCAATCTTTGCTGATCAGCGCCGAGGATAGCTAATCCTTAGTATTTTAGTCAAGTATTATAAATGCCTTAATAACATGAAATTATTCATGTTATTCGTCCGGCTTGTCCTTGAGCTTTAGCAATTCTTCCTCAGTTGAGACGATTTCACAGGAATCGACCTCGGGAAAATCAGACATATCCTCATCCAATCCCATTTCCTGCATTTTTTCGCACATAAACTTCATCTTTTTATCAATGACATGCATATGATCAAGCATGCAATTGATCGCATGTGCTACCGGGTCAGGTGCATCAGAAGTAGCTCCATAGGCATCAAATCCCATTTTTCGAGCCATTTCCTCTCGATGACCGGTATCCTCATCTTCATCCGGTTTGCGCTCAACCAGCCTGCCCGGCACACCAACCACCGTTGAGTTGGCCGGCACTGCCTTGACAACAACTGCATTTGAACCGATTCGGGCATTTTCACCGATTTCAATTGGCCCCAGCACCTTGGCACCGGCACCAACAACCACATTATTGCCGAGAGTCGGATGTCGCTTACCCTTGCTCCAACTGGTTCCACCGAGTGTTACACCGTGGTAGAGGGTGCAGTCATCATTGATAACGGCAGTCTCACCAATCACAACACCCATACCGTGATCGATAAAAAAGCGCCTGCCAATCCTGGCACCCGGATGAATCTCTATACCCGTAATCCAGCGGGCAATGTTTGACAACATTCTGGCCAGCCAGCACAGGCCCTTGTTCCAAAGCCAGTGAGACATCCGATGAATTAAAACGGCCTGTATACCCGGATAGGCAGTAAGCACTTCAAAAGTGTTGCGCGCAGCCGGGTCACGGTCGAAAACACTTTGAACATCTTCTTTAATGCGAGAAAACACGCTAACTACCCTGCAAAATCGGCAAATACTAATAAAGACCGGATATTGTAGCAATTCCCACAGAGTTTACTAGGTCTTTTTCCCAGTTATTACCCTTGGAAATTATCAGGAAGATTCTTTTCTCATGGATTTGCGCCCCTGGGCGGCCGAGAGAATCCCACGCAGAATGTTCATTTCATCCTGACTTGGATTTGCCCGGAAGAAAAATTGCCTGAGGCGCCGCATCAACAGATCCGAGCGTCTTTCATCAAGAAAATCGATATCGAACAGTGCTTGTTCCAAATGGATAAAGAAATTCTGCATCTGCTCAGCATTTAATTGAATTTCATCTCGATCAGATGAACGGGACTGATGATCATCACCTTTTTCAAACAGATAAATTTCATAAGCCAGCACCTGGGCCGCCATGGCAACATTGAGCGAGTTGTAGTCCGGGTTGGAAGGTATGTGGACAAGATATTGGCATAAATCCAGCTCCTGGTTGGTCAACCCGGAACTTTCGCGTCCCATCACCAGGGCAACACTTGCCTGACCCGCATTTTCGACAAGTTTTTGCGCGCTTTGCCTCGGCGAAAGAACCGGCCAGTCGGCACTGCGTTCACGGGCACTGGTACCAATCACCAGCTTACAATCGCTGATTGCCTCTTCCAGCGAATCACAAACCACAGCATTCTGTAAAACATCCAGCGCACCGGAGGATCGCGCGTTAGCTTCTTCACTCGGAAAGTGTTTAGGCTGGACCAGGTACAGGTTACTCAGACACATGTTTTTCATAACACGTGCCACCGCTCCAATATTGCCCGGGTGACTGGTGTTTACCATGACGATACGGATGTTTTTGTTTGATTCACTCATTAATTTCAATCTTGTCTTGTTACGTTATTGGGAAATGATATGACATGTCATATCATTTATATAAGTCTCGCTAAATTTAAACAAATGATTTACATCTTACAAAAACATCCTGTATCGTTCGCGCCATGAAACCTACAACAAACATTGCCGTTCGCGCAGCCCGCCAGGCTGGCAGCATAATCATGCGATATTTTGATCATCTTGACTCGCTCAAGGTGCAGGAAAAAAACAAAAACGATTATGTGTCTGAAGTTGACCGGGCCGCTGAGCAGGCCATTATCAGTACCATTCAGCAGGCCTATCCAGACCATGCGATCCTGGCCGAAGAAACCGGCGACCATGCCGGTGATAATAAAGGTAACGATTTTCAATGGGTAATTGACCCGCTTGATGGCACAACCAATTATCTGCATGGCTTTCCGCAATTCAGTATTTCGATCGCACTTAAACATCGCGGCATACTCGAAAGTGCCGTGGTTTACGATCCGTTAAAAAACGAGTTATTCACCGCTGATAAAGGTAACGGTGCGTACTTGAATGAGCGTCGTATTCGCGTTAACCAACATAGAACAATGTCCGGTGCTTTAATCGGCACAGGCATCCCTTTTCGTGACCGTCGATTCATTGATAACTACCTGGGAATGTTAAAAGACATGACCCAGGATACAGCCGGTATACGCAGGCCGGGTTCTGCCGCACTCGATTTTGCCTGGCTCGCAGCTGGCAGGATAGATGGCTTCTGGGAACTGGGTTTATCGCAATGGGATTTTGCAGCTGGTGCGTTATTGGTGAGGGAAGCCGGTGGCACAGTCACTGACCTGGGTGGTGGTGACAAATACCTGGAAACCGGCAACGTCGTAGCTGCCAATGTTCACCTGCAGACCGAGATGCTCAAACTCATCAAGCCCCATTTGAGCGATCAGCTTAAAGCCTGATTTTAATGAGACGCATTACCTCGATAAATACTTTCAAAACAGGTTTTAGCGTCTTATTGATTTGCGGGCTGGTTTTTCTTCAGGGATGTAGCGACACTCCTGATGATCCCGCCTCTGAAATCAAGTCAATGTTAGATGCTTTTGAACAGGCCGCTGAAGAACGCTCCATTACCGGTGTCAGTGCTTATCTCGCTGAAGATTATATGGATAAACATCATCGTAACAGCCAGCAGGTTAAACGTTCGCTGTTAGGTTATTTCCATCGCCATCGCAGCATCTACCTTTTTACCAACATCAAGAGCATCACCCTTAGTGAAGAAACAGAACAGGCAAAACAGGCCAAGGCTATAGTGAATGTTGCTATGACAGGAACCCAGGTTGACTCTGAAGAAGCCTTGCTTCTGCTCAAAGCCGATGTTTACAGTTTCAACCTGGACCTGGTTAAAGAAGACGATCAATGGCTGGTTAAATCTTCCAGCTGGAAAAGAATCAAGATAACCGAATTCTAA
>CALAZS010000201.1 GCA_937926265.1 uncultured Gammaproteobacteria bacterium | reverse complement strand
GTGTAAGAATTTATTTCTTAACTTTGGCTTTATTTGGCTTTTGAGTCAATTGCTTTGTCAATGACCTAATCATCAAAACCATCAGTCAAAAAGACGCTCGAAAAATCCCTTGCTCTTTTCCACACATGGCGATTCGCGACCCGGTCCATTACCTCTTAAAAATGGTACCTGCACTGTATTTTCACACTTTTCTGATGCCAGCAAACCATTTGTTTCGTCAATCAGAAGCAACTCAGTTTCAGCTGTTGGATAGAGTGACAATGGCTGTGGGTTTATGCGTTTAAAGATTTCCCCCCAGACCTGCATGGCTCCACTGGCCCCGGTTAAACCGGCTTTTTTATTATCATCTCTACCTACCCAGACAGCAGCAACCAGGTCTCCCGAGAAACCGGCGAACCAACTGTCACGCAGATCATTGGTCGTTCCCGTTTTGCCGGCAAACCCATAATCTCCGGCAAATTTCTGTTTCAGTGATTTTGCCGTACCGGTATTAACCACTCTCTGCAATGCTGTGTTCAACAGGTAGACCGGTGTATCAGGCAATGCCTGTTTTACAGTGAGTGGATAACGCTGTAAAGGTTGATTATCTTTATCCAGCACCTCGCTGATTGCCCTCAACGGTGAATAAAAACCACCTGATGCGAGTGTCTGATACATCTGTGTCACTTCATAGGGTGATAAAGCCAGGGCCCCAAGCAGCAACGAAGGAAAAGGCTTGATCTCACGGCTTACACCAGCCTTGTGAATTGTTTCAATAACCTCTTCAAGGCCCACTTCCAGGCCCAGGTTCACAGTAGCCTGGTTATAGGAATAAGCCAGTGCATTGATCAACGCAACATTGCCATGCGATTTACCATCATAATTTTTAGGCGTCCACAAACTGCCATCCTGTTGTTTCAGGGTAACCGGCTCATCTTTAAGCTGGGTAATCAGTGAATAACGCTGCGGCTGCATCAGTGCAGCCAGGTAAACCAGGGGTTTGACCAGGGATCCAATTGGCCGAACCGCATCAAGCGCCCGGTTAAATCCAAGGTACCTGCTTTGCCTGCCACCTACCAGTGCAACGATTTCACCACTGCTGACACGGGCAATCACCGAACCAACCTCAAGTGAACCGGCCGGTAATTTTTTCTGCTTTTCCAATCGCGCAAGCGTTACCTCGGCATACTTGTCAGCCTGTTGCTGTACCCAGGGATCCAGGGTTGTGAATATTCGCAGACCTTCGCTGGTCAGATCCTCTTCGCGGTAATCACGCTTTAACTGCTGACGAACCAGTTGTACAAAAGCAGGGTAGCCGCGCTGTTTACCTTTGGCGGTATCATTCAAACCGAGTTTTGCCAGCCTGGCTTTCTCAGCAGCAGCCTGTTCTATCATGCCCTGCTGCTGCATGACATCAATTACCAGGTTTCGGCGTTTCAGTGCTCTTTCAGGGTGACGACGGGGGTCGTAGTAAGATGGTCCCTTGATAATGCCGGCAAGTAAAGCAATTCGGGACAAATCTAATTCATTGACAGGCAGGTTGAAATAAAAACGGCTGGCAAGACCAAAACCATGGATTGCCCGTTTGCCATCCTGACCCAAATATATTTCGTTGGCGTAAGCTTCCAGGATGTCATGTTTTTCATAACGGAAATCAATAATCAAAGCCATCAGGGCTTCGTTGATCTTTCTGACAATGGTACGGTCACTGCTGAGGAAGAAGTTTTTCGCCAGTTGCTGGGTCAGGGTACTGCCACCCTGAACAATCTGACCGGAACGGATATTAGCCAGCATCGCTCTGAGTATGGATTTTGGACTGACGCCGTGATGACTGAAAAATTCCCTGTCCTCGATTGCCAGCAGTGCCTGGATAAGCTGTTCAGGGATCTGGTCATATTTCAACAAAACCCGGTCTTCATTATGACTGGGATAGATACTGTCAATCACCGGTGCTTCGAGTCTTACCAGCGCCACTTCCCTGCCCTTGGTATCACTTATCTTTTCAATACGGTTGGCACTGGTTTGAATTCGTAATTGCTGTGCCGCAACGGCTTCGTCCCAGAACTGAAAATCACGCGTGTTAACCTTGAAGGTACTGCCACTTCTACCCCAGGTACCTGCCTGTCCCGGTTGTTTTTGATGCCGATAACCCAGCCTGTTTAGCTCGGCCTTTAACATTTCCGGCGTTATCGCTGCACCTGCATACAACTCAAGTGAGCGCGCAAATACCCTTGCAGGCACCGCCCAGCGTTTACCCTCAAACTTGACCGTTACCACCTGGGAAAGATAGATAGAGTACAAACCGATGGAAACAATGCCGAGAACTATCAACATCAAAAGATATCGACGCATACGACTGAAGATCCCAGGCTTTTTAGAATGGTTTTTTTTTGACTGGGTTTTTTTCGAACGTCTCGAAGCTGTTTTCTTCCCAGATTTTTTTACGGTTTTCTTACCGGTTTTCTGAACGGGCTTTTTTTTACGGGTTGTAGTTTTTTTTCTGACCATCAGCTTTTAATGCCAACACCTTTTTTTAACAGCCAGAGACTGAAAGAAGTTAAAAGAATAATGAAACCAATAATGATCACAAAAGCGAATCCAATAGAAATATCACTGGTACCAAGCAAACCGTATCGAAAAGCGTTAATCATGTAAAAAACCGGATTAATCATCGATACCCCCTGCCAAAACTCTGAAAGCATGCTGATAGAATAAAACACGCCTCCCAGGTAGGTTAACGGAGTTAATACGAAAGTGGGAATAATCGAAATATCATCAAAGCTGTTGGCATAGATCGCATTGATAAAGCCAGCCATTGCAAACAGCACCGAGGTCAGAAAAAACACCAGGAAGGTGATGCTGTAACTGTGTATCTGCCAGTCGGAAAAAAACATTGAAACAATGGTTACGGTAATACCAACAACAATGCCCCTGGCAACACCGCCGCCAACATATCCGGCCAGGATAACTGCATTGGGCACAGGTGAAATCAAAAGCTCTTCAATATGACGCTGGAATTTGCTGCTGTAAAAACTTGAAACCACATTGGCATAGGAATTTGATATCACTGACATCAGGATCAGTCCCGGCACGATAAAATCGATATAGCGGTAACCGTCCATTTCGCCAATCTGCTCGCCAATCAGTTTACCGAAAATAATAAAATACAGTGCCGTAGTGATTGCAGGTGGCAAAACGGTTTGCACCCATATACGCGAAAAACGTAAAACCTCCTTGATCAGGATAGTTTTAAACGCAGTGAAATAACGTGCCAACTGCATAATTATTGTCCGGTTTCCTGCTCTGCTTTACAAATGCTCTCAGGGTTAGTCACCATTTCGATAAACATCTGTTCCAGACGGTTTTGCTTGTTTCTCAGGCCGACCACCTGGATACCGGCACGGCTGAGATCATCAAACATGCTGTTCATGTCAGTGTCCTGGTGCAGGCTGAGCTCAAGTGTTGTGCTATCCAGTATTTCCGGCTGATATTTTTCAAGTTGATCCACTTCACCAATAGTTTCCCTGCTGCTTACGACAAAAGACTGACGATGCATACGTTTTAAAAGGTCTGACATACCTGATTTTTCAACGATGCGGCCACAGTTAATAATGGCGATATTGCGACAAAGACTTTCTGCCTCTTCAAGATAGTGTGTTGTCAGGATAATGGTTGTGCCTTTGCGATTGATTTCACGCAGAAAATCCCACATTGACCGGCGTATTTCGATATCGACTCCGGCAGTCGGTTCGTCAAGAATAAGAAGTCTTGGTTCATGCACCAGTGCCCTGGCTATCATCAATCTCCGCTTCATACCGCCGGAAAGTGAACGCGATTCAACATCACGCTTACCCCATAGATCTAACTGGGTCAGGTATTTTTTGGCCCTTGCCAGGGCTTCCTTGCGGGGAATACCGTAAAAGCCAGCCTGGTTGACGACAATTTCGCCAACAGGTTCGAACTGGTTGAAGTTAAATTCCTGCGGCACCAGGCCTATCTGTTCTTTAACCTTTACCGGATCCTTGTCCAGGTCATGGCCCATCACTTCAACGCTGCCGGAATCCTTGTTCACCAGGGAACTTATAATGCCAATGGCAGTGGATTTACCTGCACCATTTGGTCCTAACAATGCAAAAAAATCACCCTGCCCGACTTGCAAACTGACATCCACAAGGGCCTGGTGACCTCCCTTGTAAATTTTGCACAGATTTTCTATTGAAAGTGCGTGAGTATCCATAAAAAAACAGCTCTGTCCGGCATGTTTCACCGGCAGAGCCTTTTGAAATAAAAAAGATGAAAACTGCCTAAAAATTTAACTTTAAATTATTACTTCAATTTACATTGGATAGGCCGACTCATCAATAAATACATCAGTTGATTCAAACCCTGAAACCCGGGAAATTGGCAGGTCTTCGCCATCAAGCCAGGCCTGGACCGCAGGTCGTTTATGCTCACCCTCAACCATGATGAGCATTTTCCGGGTATTACACAGTGTCGGGTAATTAAGGCTGACGCGATCCTCGGGTGGTTTTGGTGAGTTGCGTACTCCAACCACTTCCTGCTTTTCATCATGTTCGTGTCCTGGAAACAGGCTTGCAGTATGACCATCTTCTCCCATACCGAGTAAAACCAGGTCAAACGGCATTACGTGTCGTATTTTTTTTTCGTAGTCACTGATGGCTATATCGAAGCCGGATTCCGCCAGTATGTAATGGACATGCGTATCAGGTATTGCCACGTCGTTGATAAACTTGTTGACCAGCTGGAAGCTGTTTCGCTCAAGGTCATCCCGTGGCAAACAGCGTTCATCTCCAAAGTAAAGCTGCCAGCGTGACCATTCAGAATCATGGCGCGCCAAGTGCTGATAGGTATGAATTGGCGTGTTACCGCCTGCCATGACAATATTGAAACAATCCCTCTGGGCTATTGCCAGTCTTGCATCGCGCAAAATTCTGTCAGAGGCTTCTCGTGCCAGTTCTATACTGTCTTTAACAACATGAAACTTAACCTTTTCAAGATTACTCATTTGTTATCCTGCCTGTCTGTACGTACTATCCTTTCATTATGGATTTAAGCATAGAACTGATCACTTTGCTTTTTATTACGGGCATAGCCGCAGGCTTTGTAGACAGTATTGCCGGTGGCGGTGGCCTGCTGACCATGCCGGTTTTGCTGTGGAGTGGATTATCACCGGCTGTCGCACTGGGTACCAACAAGCTGCAGGGATCAATTGGTACATTAACCTCGAGTTTCAATTACTACCGCAAGGGCCATGTACCACTCAGAACAGCCCTGCTTTCAATGATTACTGCTTTTATCGGTTCTGCGATTGGCACCTACAGTGTTCAACAGTTCGATAACGAGACACTATCGGCATTACTGCCCGTCTTACTGATTGGTTTCACGCTGTTTTTCATGTTCTCGCACCGCATGACCGATGAAGATGCCCGACAGCGTTTAAACCAATACAGTTTTGCCTTGACTGCCGGCCTGGGGATTGGTTTTTACGATGGATTTTTTGGCCCGGGTGCAGGTGCATTTTATGTAATTGCCTTTATCACCTTGCTTGGATATGGCGTCACCAGGGCAACAGCGCATACAAAGCTGCTTAATTTTTCAAGTAACATCAGCGCCCTGATATTTTTTCAGCTGTCCGGCCTGGTGGTCTGGGAAATTGGCCTGATAATGGGACTTGGCCAGGTAATCGGCAGTTACACCGGTTCACATATGACGATGAAACATGGTGTGAAACTGGTAAAACCAATGATAATCATCGTATCGCTGGTTATGTCGGTAAAGCTGCTTTTAGATAACCTTTAAGGACTTTCAAAAACAGGATCAGGTTGTGCTCATTAACTCCATGCGGGTAATCAGATCAGTTAAGCTTTCATCCTGTTTATGAATCACCTGGGCTGCATTAACAGACAATTTTATCGGGTTTTGTTTATCACTGGAAATACGTATCTGTCCGACCCTCTCAACAATTTTATCCAGCGTTTGTTTTGCTGATTGCTCTGAATCACAGTTGGTAAAAACGCCCACCTGGTCAGATGAAAACTGTACTGCCATATCAGTTTCACGAATCGTTTCCATAATAACTGTCGCGAGGTTGGCAAAAGCCTTTTTTCGGGATGAAGCATCAACCAGTTGGGAAATTGCCGACTCATCCAAGCTAAACAGGCTGACAGCAAAACCAGCGTTGGCATCACGCTGGTGGATCGCCACGAAACGGGGTGCTATTTCGTTCATGTAATGACGCGTATACAAGCCCGATTCAGGGTTAATTACGGCTTCAGCCAGCAGTTGTTCATGGTGTTTTTCATTGATAACAAACCAGGCCACACCCAGTGCGAGGATAAATCCGGATATCAAGCCAATAACCAACGAACCAAGCGTAATATCGGTCAATAGGCCTTCGCCCATAGGCTGACTGCCTATCAGGTACGAAACAAAGGCCGCTGTAAGGACAGATGCTACAAAAAATAGCGGTTTGCCTGACTGTGTTTTCTGATTATCCATGCCTTGTTATAGCGGCAAGTTTTTTTTGGGCTTTAACGATATTTTTGCAGATAAAGTTTCTCAAAAGCTCTCTTGGCCCAATGCAACGCCCTTAACGGTGGCAGCACCACGTTACGCTTCTCTGTTCTGGCAACCAGCATACCGGCATTGTAGCTGTCGACAATGCAAACCAGTTCGACATCAAAGGTATCGTAAGGCTGCCCCCCCTGAAACTCAGACACAAGGTTGGCAACAGCTGCCTCGGCCTGCAAATCTGCCATGTGTGCCTGTTTAGGCATCCAGTCCGGGCCTGGGAAGCTGCCCGAATCACCGGCCACATAGACGCGCTCAAAACCTTCCACCTGGCATTTTTCATTGGCCTTGATTAAACCACCTTCTGAACGCGGAAGGTCTGTGTTATCAAACCATTGATTGCCGGTCATTCCAGGCATAAAAAGAATCAGGTCGGCTTCAAACTCACCACCCTCGGTACAGACTTTATTCGTTTCGAAACTTTTCATCTTGTTACCAAGGTGCGTTTCGATATCGCGTTTTTTCATCTCATCAAGCAAACCCTCAACTGCCTTGGGCCCTAACCTGGCTCCGGGTTTGGCGGCAGGTGTGAAAAACACCATTTTGAACTTGTCACGGCGACCCTCTTTGCGCAGCTGTTTATCAATACCAAACAGGAACTCAAACATTGGTCCACCGCGCATCGCAGAAGGCTCCTTGGGGTTGCCGGCAAACCCGACAGCGATGGTACCACCCTCCATTTCCTTGAGGCGGTCTCGAATTTTGACAGCCGCATCAATACCTTCACAGGGTGTAATCGAATTTTCGATACCGGGCAGCTTCTTGATAAAACGACCACCGGAGGCAATGATCAAACCATCATTTTCGACCGGGCCGTTATCAGTCAGAACCGTGCGACCGCCATTTTCGAGCCCTTCAGCACTTCCCTGGTGGTAATTGACATTCATTTTTCTGAAAAAATTACCCAGCGGAACCCGCAGGTCATCAGGCTGACGGACACCGGACGGAATCCAGATCAGGCTTGGGTAGTAGATCATTTCAGGTTTAGGAGCGATTAATGTGATATCCAGCCCGGCATCAGCCGCGCGCAGTTTTCTGACAGCGGTCAATGCACCAAAACCAGCACCAATTACTGTTACCTTGCTCATTATCTAACTCCTGAATGTAAATTCTTCTTTTATTCGAAACAGATAGTATCGAATATCTGTTTAGTACTTCAATCTAAGTTGTGTTATTTTCATTTAAGAAAAAAATTCACCTGTCGATGACAAGTACAGGATCACTTAAAACAGATAAAAAAATATTATGGACATACCTCAAATTGGCACACTCACCAGTGCAAAAGGAAGAAATTTCACTATTCGTTTATTGACCGAAGAAGAAGGGTTTACCCCGGTCATCACTAATGGCGAGAACTCCATGTTAACCGGGCAAATTGGTACTCATGTATCGATCCAGCAAACCGGTGTTCATGTTATTGCCATAGTCATCGCCAACTGGCAGGAAGAATCCAATGGCTCGGTAACCGGCTATATTGACTGTAATCCAATTGGTGAGCTGTTAAATGATGACGTCTTCTCTCGAGGTGTAAACCAGTTTCCCACTGCCGGCGCAAAAGTCTACCCGGTCTGTGCTGATGAATTAAAGTCACTCTATGTAAACAACGAAAAATTCAACTTCAGCCTCGGACACTTGAGACGTCATACCGATGTTGAAGCTTATATCAATCCCAATTCATTATTTGGCAGGCACCTGGCAATACTTGGTCAATCCGGTTCCGGTAAATCCTGGACAGTTGCCCAGTTGATTCAAAGCACACTCAGAACCATGCCTAACGCCCACATGATTCTGATGGATCTGCACGGTGAATATTGCTGGAAAACCGAGGACAACAAGCTTAAGGCCGCATTTGATAACAATGTGATGCGTTACGTTGATGCCCGCGACCTGGAAATTCCCTATTGGCTGCTAACCTATTCTGAGCTGATTGATCTATTGATTGACCGTGACGACCCGGGGGCCTCAACGCAAATCGCCTACCTCAGGGAAGTCCTGCTGGTATTGCGTAAAAAATCCAACACGCACCTTAATATTGAAAGACTCTCTGTCGATTCCCCGGTCTATTTTTCACTGCCTGAGCTTTATGTGCATTTCAAAAAAGCCAACGAACAGCAAACCGATTTTGGTAAAACCAAGGGTGCCCTCTTCGGCCAGTTTGATGAGTTCCTGGTTAAGTTACAGAGTAAACTCAACGATGCCCGTTATGATTTCTTATTCAAACCCAAACGCCGCACCAGTTCCGAGTCACTTGAAACTCTTATGAAAGATTTTACCGGCCTGACCGAACCGAGAAGACAGGTCACCGTGGTTGACTTAAGCCCGGTACCTTCTGATGTCCGGCCAGTAGTTGCAGCGCAATTAGGCAGACTGGCTTTCGAATTTAATTACTGGAATCCAAAACGTAAGGAATTCCCTTTGCAGTTGATCTGTGAAGAAGCACATAACTACATTCCAAGAGAAAATGCTACCAAGTATCATGGTGCCAGAGTTTCGATGGAACGGATTGCAAAGGAAGGCCGTAAATATGGCGTTGGTTTGACCGTAGTCAGCCAGCGTCCGCATGAACTGTCTGAAACCGTTCTCGCCCAATGCTCAAACTATATCTGTATGCGGTTAACCAACCCGGATGACCAGACCTACGTTCGATCACTGGTACCCGAGGGTGAAACTGACCTCGTCAATACGCTTTCGTCACTGGCCAGAGGTGAAGCCCTGATACTGGGTGAAGCCATTCCATTACCTACAAGGTTCCAGGTGACTGCACCTTCTCCTGCACCTAACAGCCAGGATGCCGATTACTACTCGCAATGGTCAACAGAACCGTTTGACCTGGATGTCGCCAAAATTGTTGATAACTGGAGACGCCAGACTCGCTAGAACGCTTTAACATTCGACCACGTCGAGGTAGCCCCTTTCGATGGCTGTTAATAATGCTTTGGAGGCCGACAGCATTTCATCATAGGTTTTGCGCAAATTACCGAGTCGCTCGACCTGGTCTTTGGAAGGCATTTCATCGCTGATCTTGGCAATATCAAACAGTTCCTTTAAATAAGCTGCGCGGGTTTTGGCAATCAGGTTAAAAACCGGGACCAGGTCACCCATGGCAAGTTCCCTGATTTCCGGGTTAATCACCTCCCGGTTGATGTCTTTGATGGTCTGATCAATTTCAAGCATCATGCGATTTATTTCGGTGTTGCTTACCATTTTTGCTTCCTGAGATGATGGGCTAAGATTATTTATTTTGTATCAACTGATTTTAGATAAAAAGCCGGAACAGGCAATAACAAAATCATGATGAACCTGTTTCATACCTATGATTTTATACCAATAGGGAAATCCAGTGTTTTACCGGTTTATCCAACCCTGACTGCAGGTGCATCTGGCAACCGATGTTCGCTGTCACAACAATATCCGGATTATCCCGGGTTATAGCCTCTAGCTTGTTGGATAGTAATTGATTTGAAATTTCAGGCTGAAAAATCGAATAGGTTCCCGCGGAGCCGCAGCAAAGATGGCTGTCCTGAATCTCAACCAGGTCAAAACCAAGGTCTGTTAAAAGGTTTTCAACGACACCCTGCTGTTTTAAACCATGTTGTAATGTGCAGGGAGCATGGAAAGCAATCTTTTGATCAGGCACTTTGATATCAAGCCTGCCCAGGTCTTCATCAATCAACAACTCTACAGGGTCTTTGACAAGACTGGATATGATTTTTGCCTTCTCTGCATATTCTGCTGAATCAGCAAGCTTTTCGCCATATTCCTTCAACATAACGCCACAGCCAGATGCGTTGACTAAAATAGCGTCAATGCCGGATTCGACACTTGGCCACCAGGCATCAATATTACGTTTCATCATGGCATTGGCATCGTCATGCTTTAACAAGTGATCGCTGACAGCCCCACAACACCCGGATTCGTTAATGGTTTTTACCTGGTATCCGAGACGATTGAAAAGTATTGAGGCAAGCTTGTTCGTTTCGGGCGTGACTACAGACTGTACGCAACCTTGATGAAGCAACAGTGTTTTTGTGAAAGAAGAATTTGAATCAGCTGCATCACCAGCAGTTATATCCTGCACTGGCACCAAATGCTTTTTAAGTTGTCGTGGCAGTAAAGGTTTAAATAACAAACCCAGAGAATATAAAACCTTGTAAAAATTTGGATATGGCAGGGATTTATTTAAAAGGCTTCTCACTAAAGACTCTGTCCAGGAACGCCCTGCAGACGGCTCAACAACAGTTCTCCCTATTTCCAGCAACTGGCTGAACCTGACTCCAGATGGACAGGTTGTTTCACAGGAACGGCACATCAGACATTGATCAAGATGCTTTCGATTTCGGGCAGTTGGCTCTTGTCCCTCGAGTATCTGCTTTATCTGGTAAATTCTGCCCCGCGGACCATCCAGCTCATCACCCAGCAATTTGTATGTAGGACAGGTTGCAGTGCAAAAACCGCAGTGAACACAGGCTCTGAGGATTTTGTCAGCTTTATCACCTGCCGGTGTATTCAGGAATTTTTCACTCAGATTGGTTTGCATATCTCATCAAAAATACGAGTAAAATCTGCCGGGATTAAGCAACCCATCCGGGTCCATCGCTTGCTTAAGTTTAATATGATATTTTTTTAACACATCGGGTAACGGGTTGAATACTTCTGAACTTCGGTCAGCATTTCTAAACTGTGTTGCATGACCACCAGCCTGCTTTACCAGGTTTGCTATATGCCCGTTTGAATGGGTTTCATCATCAGCAATAAACCATCTTTGTGCACCCCGCCATTCATATAATGTTTTACCCTGCAATCCCAGGACACCTGTTGCAGGAGGCACGGATATTCTCCAAAGTGTTTTATCTGTGTTAAAAAAGTCCAGTTGGTGATCCTTGAGTTTTTGCCAGAAACTACTGTCAGCTTCAACAAAGTCTTCCTTGATATGTTTCTTGATATGTTTAAGGTATGTTTCCAATGGCTTTTCCATTCCGGAAAGGCGCAAATAGAGCCTGTTATCAACATATGCTGACGCCGATACAGGAAAACGCTGGGTATCGATGTTATTTATATAATCAAGCGCATCATTAAGTGGCTTTTCAATAACCAGCGTCTTTTCAACTTCGGGTATTGGTAAAACCTTTAAACTGACATCAAGAATCACACCCAGGGTACCCATTGCACCAATCATAAGCCTGGAAACATCATAACCGGCAACATTTTTCATCACCTGGCCACCAAATTTAAGCTTTTCAGCTTTACCATTTAGCAATGTACAGCCCAGTACAAAATCCCGGGCACTGCCGACATAAGGTCGCCTTGGTCCTGACAGTCCACAGGCAAGTAATCCGCCAATGCTGTCTTTGCCAGAAAACACAGGAGGCTCAAATGCCAGCATTTGGTTGTTTTCAGCCAGCACTTTTTGCAGATCATTGATCGAAGTTCCGCTTCTGACGGTTATCACCAGTTCACGAAAATCATATTCAAGAACACCAGCATGATCGGCCACTGAGAATGGCTCACCCTTGATTTCACGGCCATAAAAGTCCTTGGAATGTCCGGCAGAGATTGCAACAGGCTGTTTCCCGGATAACATGGCCTGTAGCTGTTCCTGAAGGTCGCGACTCAAATCCATCAGAAACGGTCCAGTTCGGGAAAAGGCAGCTCACCATTATGAACATGCATGGCACCAAGCTCAGCACAACGGTGCAGCGTCGGAACTGCCTTACCTGGATTCAACAGTCCCTGCTGGTCAAAGGCTGCCTTAATTGCATGAAACTGGCTTAACTCAGGTGATTCAAACTGGTCACACATCTGGTCAATTTTTTCTACACCAACGCCATGTTCTCCGGTAATGGTGCCACCAACATTGACGCAAAGCCGAAGAATATCAGCGCCAAAACTTTCAGCTTTTTTTAATTCGCCCGGTTTATTGGCATCGTAAAGAATCAATGGATGTAAATTACCGTCACCTGCATGAAAAACATTTGCAACCGGCAAATCATATGTTCGCGACATATCCTGCATCTTGTTCAAGACTTCGGGCAGTTTTGATCGGGGAATCGTTCCATCCATGCAGTAATAATCAGGCGACATACGACCTACCGCAGGAAATGCGGATTTCCTGCCCTTCCAGAACAAAGCTCTTTCCGCCTCGTTTTTTGCAACTCGAATTTCGGTTGCGCCGGCTTTTTCAAGAACAGACTGGACAATACCGGTTTCGGTTTCAACCGATAACTGATCACCATCCAGTTCACAAAGCAGTATCGCTTCAGCGTCCAGAGGGTAATTCGCATGCACAAAGTCTTCTGCCGCCTTGATTGATAATTTATCCATCATCTCCAGTCCGGCAGGAATGACTCCGGCAGCAATAATTTCACCGACTGCCCTGCCGGCCTTTTCAATATCATCAAATGCTGCCAGCAGAACCTTGGCCTGTTCAGGTATTACCCTTAATTTAACTGTAACTTCGACAATTACCCCAAGCATTCCTTCTGAGCCATTAAACAGGGCCAACAAATCAAAGCCGGCTGCATCAAACGCCTCACTGCCAAGCGTAAGTCTCTCGCCCTCTATGGTGATAATTTCAACTGAAATAACATTGTGAACGGTAAGACCATATTTCAGGCAATGTACACCACCGGCGTTTTCTGCAACATTGCCGCCAATCGTGCAGGCTATTTGGGAGGAAGGATCCGGTGCATAATAAAGACCATGCTTTCTAACGGCATCAGAAATTCCCAGGTTGGTGACCCCAGGCTGGACCCGTGCAGTCTGATTGTTCAGGTCTATATCCAGAATATTATTAAAACGTGCCAGGCTTAACAAAACACCCTGCTGATTCGGCAATGCTCCACCAGATAAACCAGTACCTGCTCCCCTGGCAACAACCGGCACCTGTCGTTCATGGCAAAATGATAGAATTTCCTGCACCTGTTCTACAGATTTCGGCAGCAAAACCACAATCGGAGATTGGCGATAGGCCGACAAGCCATCACACTCGTAAGGAATTATTTCCTCATCGTGAAAAAGAACTGTTTCCGAGGGAAGAAATTTGAGTAAATTTTCTATTAGCTGTTTTTTTTCCAAAACGTTACCAGTAACAGCAATTATTTAATTTGATATTGAATTTTGACAGGCTGATAGAAAAGTTGGAAACACAAATAGAAGGGAAATAATTGACCGGCCATAACAGTTAAAAATTTTGGCCAGTCAATAAATAAGATTACAGGTCGCCATTTACACCGGCATCAATGATGCTGTAAATGGTGTCACGCACTTTCTTTGCCATTGGCTGCAGATTTTCTGGCAATTCTACAGCATGCAGCATCATGTCCATATTAGTGGTGACCAGCCAGCCCTGACCGTCTTTGTCTTCGACTGCAGCAATTCGACATGGTAGAAAACCGGCAAAAATAATGTTGTATTCAACCATTTCCTTTGCAATCAGTGCATCACAGAATGCAAGAATCTGCATGCGGCGCGACTCTTCACCCATTGCTTTAATCTGGTCAGAAAGTGGCAGGTCGGCAACCAGCTTGAAATTAAGCATGTTAGCTCGTAACTTCATCGAGTCTATGGCATCGTCAATAGTGACATCTTCGGCAATTTTGAAACGCTGAATACTGCTGTCAATCAACTTTGCAGCAATTTCCTTGTCAAAGTCGGTACCGGAAGCATTATCTGCAGAATTTGCAAAAGTGCTAAGAGCAAAAAGTAACACTAAGAAGATTGAAAAGTTTTTCATTATTATTCCTTCCTTTAGTCTTTTATTTTTAAATATTAGTCTTTTTTAAATATTGTAATTATCTCAATAGTATAACCTGATATTAACGGGGCTTAAAATGATTTGCCATCACGAATTACCTCGGTTTGCACTGGTATTTTTACCTAGAAGCACTCAAAACTGATATTTTGAGGACTCACAGCAAAAAATTAAAACACCAGGTTCATCATTATTATCATAACAACGAGGAAGAGAATGGTCATAATACCGCCTGCTTTCATAAAATCAGGTACCCTGTATCCGGCAGGCCCCATGATCAGGGCATTTACCTGGTGAGTAGGTATCAGAAACGAGTTTGAGGTTGCGATCGCAACTGTGAGCGCAAAAACAGCCGGATTACCACCGGCCCCGATTGCAATATTAACTGCCAGCGGCACCAGTAACACGGTGGCACCAACGTTCGACATCACCAGTGTAAAGAATGTTGCCAGCACAGCTACAGCGGCCTGGATTACCCAGATTGGCATATCGCCAACAACCAGCAATACCTGTTCTGCAATCCATTTGGCAGTACCGGTCGTTTCCACGGCCAGGCCAAGAGGAATCAATGATGCCAGCAGGAACACGGTTTTCCAGCTGACCGCATCGTATGCCTCTTCAATTTTCAAAACACCGGAAAGCACCATTCCCATGGCACCAGTTAACAGTGCGACAGACAGCCTGATATCGGTAAACAGCACCATGAACAGGGCAATGCCAAAAAATATCAAGGCCGGGGCGATTTTATTGGGACGCAGTTTTTCTTCGCGCGGATATTCAGTCGTGACAACAACGAAATCCTTGTTATCCTCAATACGCTCAAGAGCATTCCACGGAGTGTGTACAACCAGGGTATCGCCAGCCTGTAATGGCAGGTTACGGATATCATCGCCTTCACGCATGGTTTCTCCATTGCGATGCAAGCCAATCATGGCCAGGCCATAGGTTTTTCTCATCCAGACATCGCGCGCACTCTTGCCGATGAGGCTGGAACCGGGAGGAATCACGACCTCAGCAATACCCGCCTTGTTGGCGGCCAGAGACTCCGAGAATGTTCTCAGTTCAGATCGCTTGTGCAGGTTGTATTTCTCAATAAAATGCTGCAGTGACTCGGGTTCTGCAACCAAACCGAGAACCATACCCGGCTTGAATTCAAAATCCCTGGCAATGGTGCCTGGCCCTACCCTGGTCTCTCCTCCAGATTGCTTACTGGCAATAAGCCTGACCTTGTAGGTTGTTTCAACTTCATCGAGCTGCTTACCAATGAGTTCACTGCCATCGGAAACGACGAGTTCCTGAATATCATAATTCACATCGTAAACGTTATTGAAATAAGCCATAGGATCTGAACCAACGGTACTACTTTCACTTTTGGTTTTTGGCAGAACATAGCGGCCGGCAACGACGAAATAGATAATGCCCGTGGCAACAAGCGCAACACCGACAGGCGTCACAGAAAACAGGCCCCAGGTTTCCATCTGCTGTGCAGGCGGCAAGGCCTTGTTGGACGTAAGTATCAGGTCGTTTAAAAGAATCAGGGGACTTGAACCGACCATGGTGATTGTACCGCCAAGAATAGCGGTAAAGCCCATTGGCATCAGCAGTCGTGACATGGGTAAGCCGGAACGGGCAGAGATTCTGGATACAACTGGCAGGAAAAGTGCCGCAGCACCAACGTTTTGCATAAACGATGAAATAAAACCAACTGTTGCAGAAATAATGGGAATGACTCTCGTTTCAGTGGTACCGCCCACCTTAAGAATAAAGGCTGCCACCTTGCTCATGAGGCCTGTTTTATCAAGCCCGGCACCAATAATCATGACCGCAATAATCGAAATAACGGCATTAGACGAAAACCCGTCAAACAGATGCATGTTGTCGACCAGGCCTTTTTCAAGTCCCATAACAGGCGCCAGCAGAGAAGTCAGGCCCAGTAAAACCATTACTGAAGCCGCCGCAACATCAACTCCGACGATTTCAAATGCAAACAGGTAAATGGTTAGAATCAAAATTGCACTCACCCAGGCAATTTCAATCGTAGGTACCACAGAAGCCAGGTAAAGCGCCAAAAGCGTGAAAACGACTGCGGCAATCAGTTGTTTGGGATTGATAAACGAGAAAAATGAAGAACTTTTAGTCTGCGTTGCTTCTGTGTTCATGAATTGACTTCTCAAATGGCGCGAAAAAACAAGAGAATAAACCGGCATGATAAAACTGGCATAATATTGGTTTATTCTAAAATACGAAATTTTAACAATTTGCTCTCTGTTAGCCAATGTAAAAATAAGTTCTGCTAAAACTTAAATAAATTGAGACACAGTTCCTGTATTCAGTTTTACCAGCCGATAGCTAATAGCTGATGCCTAATGGCAGCTAGTGACTACTGAATTATCTCAGGTACTTTCCGGGAAACACATTCCCAATCTCCCGCCTATGGTTCATAATAAAAATATCGATTTAAACCTTATTCCTGGATACCTGTATGAAAAAGATTCGCCCGGTTGCCGCCCTGATAGCTTTGTCTCTGACTGTTTCTGCCTGCCAGACACTCGACCCGTATACCCGGGAAGAAAAAACAAGTAATGCCACTACCGGTGCAGCCATCGGCGCCGTTGCCGGAGCAGTTCTCGGCTATGCCACTGGTGATGACTCCAAAGATCGACGCAAGCGGGCATTGATTGGTGCCGGCATTGGCGGACTGACAGGCGGTGGAATTGGCTACTACATGGACCAGCAGGAAATGAAGTTGCGCCAGCAGCTGGAAGGAACCGGGGTCAGTGTCACCCGTGTTGGCGACAATATTATTCTCAATATGCCCAGTGTCACATTTGATGTAGATCGCTCCGATATCAAGCCCCGCTTCATGGATGTTCTGGATTCTGTCTCGTTAGTCGTTAAAGAATTCAACAAAACCCTGATTGATGTTGCCGGTCATACTGACAGTACAGGTAACGACGATTACAACATGAGGTTATCCCAGAGACGTGCTGACAGCGTTGCCTCTTATCTGATACGAACCGGCGTCCTGTCTGACCGCCTGGCAACAAGAGGTTTTGGAGAAAGCCGGCCGGTTGCTTCAAATCAGACTGCCGCGGGAAGAGAACAAAATCGTCGTGTTGAAATTACCCTGTCGCCATTGACTCAAGGGTAAATTAAATCAGGGAAAATTAAATCAGGGAAAAATACGGGGGCTTAGAAATAAACGGTAAGCAGTGTCACATCATCAAGCTGCTTACCTTCAGCCTGAAATGACTCCCAGTCTGAAATAATACTCTGCTCCAGCTGTTCAGCCGGGTTGGATTCCACCACGGAAATAAGGCGATCCAGCCCAAGCTGCTCACCTGATTCATTTTCAGCTTCAGTCAGACCATCTGAATAAACCACCAGAGCATCACCGGGATGGATATCAAGCAGTTCAAACTTGAAATCACCTTCAGCCTTGTCAATGATACCCAGGGGCACATCCATGGAGTCAATTGTCCGGGTTATTTTTCCGCTGCCGGCATCTTTAAGTAGAATTTTAGGCATACCACCATTCCAGATACTTAACTGTCCGGTTTTCGCTGAATAATCCAGTAATGCACAACACATAAACATGTTAACCGGCAGGAAGTTCTTCAGCTTGTAATTAAGTTCAGAAAGAATCGACTTGGCATCAAGGCCTTTTTTAGACATGGTATAAAAAGTGTCGGTAACGGGCACAGTCCCAACTGCGGCAGGTAATCCATGGCCGGTAAAATCGTTGACCATTGCCGTCCAGCTGCCATCTTCTCTTAAAGTTTGCAAAACCAGGTCACCACTGAATAATTCGGCTGGTTCTACTGTAGAGGATAAATTTGGTATCGAGTCCCTTCGCTGTCCGATAGCGGCATTTAAAATGCTCTCGGCAAGACGTTGCTCATCTTCTATGCGTTGTTGAATTTCCTGCAGTTGCAGATACTGTTTTCCCTGCAGGTCATGTAGGTCGCGAATTCGCTGCATAGCTTTAAGTTTTGAAGATAAAAGCACTGCATCAATTGGCTTGGTAAGATAATCGTCTGCCCCAGCCTCAACACCCTGGGCCATACCCTGGTGTTCGTCCAAAGCCGTTACCATGATGATTGGAATGAAATGACGGCCAGCAAGTTCCTTGATTTTTTTGGTCGCCTCGTTACCGTCCATAATCGGCATCATGATATCCATGAATATCATGTAGAGGTCATCATGCTGCTGATACATTTCCACAGCCTGCTGGCCATTCTCAGCTTCGATTACGTTAAACCCCTGGCGTACAAGTAATGCATTTAACAGCTTACGATTAGGTTTTACATCGTCTACAACCAGGACCGTTTTTTGTTCTTCTTCAGACATGCAGATGAATTTTTCCTGAATATGACTGGAAATTATCTTAATTTTAAAGTTTGTCTAATTTTTGCAATTTGTCTATTTTTTGCAAATAGAAATAAGAATATAGAATATTAACAATTCTATCGGTCAAACCAGTCGAACCTTTAGAAAAGATTTAAAATAGAAAAGATTTAAAAGAGTCTCTTTAAATTTCTCGAAAGACTTCTCAAAATCAAAAGTTTGATTAAGAGCCTGAATAAGCCCCCCCTCTGGTAATGTGATCGGTATTCTGATCGGTAACCTGATCGGCAACCAGATTGCGAATACAATAATTTTCCATAAAAATTATGACTTTATTTCCTGTTTTTTATTTTCTATATTCTATATTCACTGGAATAGCTATAACGCATGTCATATTCCACTTTTTAATCAAACTGCCTGTCGTGCCATTTCCAGGCAACAAATGCAGCCACCCCGGCGACTAAAGCAGATAAAGTAAATGTCCATTGCGGTCCGGCAGTTTCCCAGAGGTTACCTGCAACCAAACTGCCTATTGATCCTCCAATCCCAAAACTGATGCTGGCATAGATTGCCTGCCCTCTGCCCTGATGCCTGCCTTTGAATGCCCGGTGAACAATGTGAATTGCCGCGGCATGAAAGGTACCAAAAGTTGCTGCATGTAAAACCTGGGCAATAAGCAACATCAATAGGCTGTCTGGTAACCAGCCAATCATCAGCCATCTTAACGAAGCCAGTAACAAACTGATAATGATCACCATACCGGCACCAGTTTTCTGCAGCACATGATGCATGTAGATAAAAATCAAAACCTCTGCGAAAACACCTAACGCCCAGAACTGGCCAATCAGGGTTTTACTGTAACCGTGATCTTCCATGTAAATTGAATAAAATGCATAGTAGGCTCCATGACTGAACTGCATCAGCATCGCGGCTGTCAGAAATGCAATAATTGCCGGCTGTTTAAGTTTCTGCAGGAAAGTGTGGTCGCTATCAGATTCTTCATTCACCGTGGTTTCCGGAACTGTCAAACTCGATAACCAGATTGCCAGGTAAACCAGGAATATGGATATTGGCACTACTGTAATGCCAATTTCATCAATCAAAATACCAAGGACAATGACGGCGACAATAAACCCTATCGACCCCCAGACACGTACCCGGCTATATTGCTTTACCTGCTCTCCAAGGTAGGCAAGCGTAGTGACTTCAAACTGGGGTAAAGCAGCATTCCAGAAAAAACTGAACAGAATCATTGCTATAGCCATCATCCAGAAGCCATTAACAACAAAGATCAGGGTAAAAATCATCATTGATGCAAAGGAAGCTATACGCACGATCCGCATGCGATGACCATAATGATCACCCAGCCAACCCCATATATTGGGCGCAATAATTTTTGTGGCCATTGGTATCGCCATCAGTATGCCAATATCGACGGCATCATAACCTAGTGATTTTAGATACAGCCCCCAGTAAGGAGCCAGTAAGCCGAGAACGGCAAAATAGAAAAAATAGAAACTGGAAAGGCGCCAGTATGGCATGCCCTATTTGGCTGAAGCAGGAATTACAGGCGTATTAACTTCAACAGCACCATTTTGACCTCGTTGGCGCAACACATGGTCCATGATGGTAATTGCCAGCATAGCTTCGCAGATTGGAGTTGCACGAATACCAACACAGGGATCATGACGCCCCTTGGTAATCACATCGGCTTCATGGCCATCAACATCAACAGTCTGGCCACTCAGGCGAATACTTGAGGTTGCCTTGAAAGCCACCTTGGCAACAATATCCTGTCCTGAAGAAATACCACCGAGGACACCACCGGCATTATTACTTAAAAACCCATCAGGTGTCATTTGATCACGATGTACCGTACCCTTTTGAGTGATGCAATCAAAACCTGCACCTATCTCAACCCCCTTGGCAGCGTTAATACTCATAAGGGAGTGAGCAATTTCGGCATCGAGCCGATCAAAAATTGGCTCACCCAAACCAGGTGGCATACCTGAAGCAGTGACAGTAATTTCAGCACCGATGGAATTGCCTTCTTTTCTTAGCGCATCCATGTAGGCTTCCATTTCTGGAACAGCAGATTCTATTGGGCTAAAGAAAGGATTTTGATTGACCTGGATCCACTGCTCTTCAGTTAATTGATCTATTTCAGGTCGGATCGGGCCAAGCGCTGAAAGATAACCACGCACTTTAATGCCATGTACGGTTTCAAGGTATTTCTTGGCAACAGCTCCCGCTGCCACGCGCATGGCAGTTTCACGTGCCGATGAACGGCCACCACCACGGTAATCCCTTACGCCATATTTTTGAATGTAGGTATAGTCAGCGTGCCCGGGACGAAACTTTTGAGCAATATCCGAGTAATCTTTTGAGCGTTGGTCAGTATTATGAATAATCAGCCCAATCGGAGTACCGGTTGTTTTACCTTCGAATACACCAGAAAGGATTTGAACAACGTCATCTTCCCTGCGCTGGGTGGTATGACGCGAAGTACCGGGCTTGCGCCGGTCAAGATCAACCTGCAAATCAGCTTCACTTAATTCAAGCCCGGGAGGACAACCATCTACGATACAGCCAATGGCAAGACCATGACTTTCACCGAAAGTCGTCACCGTAAAAAGTTTTCCGATACTATTTCCTGACATAAAAATTCACACGTCACTCCAGCAAAAGCAGGAGTCTAAATTATTAAGAAACAATGGATTCCCGCTGACACAGGAATGATTTATTTACATTAACCAGTCATTTACCAGCCTGATATCCTCTTCAGACAACGTGCCAGCAGCCTGCTTGAGAAGAAGTCCATTAAGAATATAGTTGTAACGCGCCTGGGCATAATCATTCATTACAGAAAAGAGGTTTCGGGAACTGTTCAGGACATCGACAATGGTACGTGTACCCACTTCAAAGCCTGCTTCGGTTGCTTCAAGAGCACTCTGACTGGATAACATGGTCGCCTCCAGCGCCTTAACCTGGCTGATACTCGCAATCACACCGCGATAAGCATCACGCACCTGACGGGTAATACTTCGCCGAGCCTGCTCAACCCCAAATTGAGCCGCTTCAAAATCAAACTGGGCTTTTTCTGTCGATGCGGTTACACCTCCACCAGTATAAAGAGGCAAGGCCATTTGCAAGCCAATGACTGAACTATTGATATCTGAACCAGTGCGAGATTCAGTGCGGTCAATTGAATAAGAACCGACCAGATCCACGGTTGGATAATGACCGCTGCGTTGCACTTCAATTTCTTTTTGGGCAACTTCGGAATTGTTTAGTGCAGCAATCACCGTAGGGTTTTCTGCCAGGGCTTTTTCAGTCCAGGTAGCCAGATCATCAGGATCGGGGTTACTTAATGGCAGATCATCAATTAATTTCTTTAGATTAAAATCCTGGCTACCGACAATTTCAGTTAGAACCTCAATAGCATTATCCAGAGAATTTTGAGCATTGATTTCATTAGCAACTGCCTGGTCAAAGGCAGCCTGGGCTTCA
This sequence comes from uncultured Gammaproteobacteria bacterium, assembly GCA_937926265.1. Classification (GTDB taxonomy): domain Bacteria; phylum Pseudomonadota; class Gammaproteobacteria; order Chromatiales; family Chromatiaceae; genus JABDQZ01. The sequence continues at coordinate 1,859 of CALAZS010000201.1, read as the reverse complement.
TAAACCGCTGTGATCGCAATCAGCCCAACATCAAAGCGCTGCTGAGCCTGATCCAGCTGCCGGGCAATGGCTTTTTTGTCAGCCAGTACAAATTCCAGCGTGTCCTGGGCAGAAAGCACATTAAAATATGCCTGGGACAGGCGTATGATCAAATCCTGTTGTGCAGCTTCAAAATTCACATCAGCAGTCGATGACTGAATTTCAGCCTGGTCAACTGCCAGCCAGCGATCCCTGCGATAGACTGGTTGCGACAGGCTTACAGATAAATCCTGCGCATCATAGTCGTCATCATTTGCAGGACCACTTTTCACATCCAAATCGATATAATTTAAGTTTGCTGACAGACCAATCGAAGGTAATAACGCGGAACCGGCTATGTCCTCACCTTTTTTCACCGAAGACTGGTTGGCGCGTGCTGCCTGAAACTGTGGATCCTGCTGAACGGCTATATCATATAGATCCAGCAGATTTTGGGCTGACACGGCGCTAATTGAAAAGCTGCTAACAGCAATTATTAACAACATTAATTTTCTTAAATTCATGCTCATCACTATTCCTGACCTGAAGGTCCTAACCTGAAGGCCTGAGAGGAAGGAATTCAGTTAATTCAAAATTGTGGGTTATATTAACGAAAAAAACACAATAATTCTTTTAAAATTGTTCCTCTCAGCCCCTTATCTCCATTCTTTTGCTGACATCCTTAAGGACAACCCTGAAGGCTCCTGTGTCAGTAAAACAGTTCCTAACTATTTATTCATGGGTTTAGCGAACAATTGTGGATCAAGTCGCTTGTTAAAAAGGTTAATACGCCAGTCAAGATGAGGACCACTGCTTCGCCCTTTTGAACCGACCTCGGCTACAACTTCACCTCTTTTAACATACTGCCCTTCCTTTACAAGCACCTTATGAAGATGCAGGAAAGATGACGAAATGCCATGGCCATGATCCATTATCAACGTACCTCCGGAATAATACATATCCGGATGAGCCATAGTAACCAAAGCATCGGCCGGCGCTCTAACCGGCGTTCCAACAGGAGCGGCAACATCCACACCATAATGTGGACGGCGTGGCTGACCATTTAAAACACGCTGGCTTCCGTACACACCCGTTATCGGCCCGGTAAGCGGCCAGTCAAAACCGTCAAGAAAATCCAGGCGCTTATCATCAAGTTTACGCGCTTTTTTGACCATGGCTGTTTCCGAGCGGATACGTTTCAGCACGTCCTTACCCATAGGCGTAACCTTTGACGGAGGTAAACCATCGATTCGCTGTATGTTGTATTCGCGCTGTTTGACTTTCAGGTTTTTCGTTGCCGTTTTACCGTCAGGAAGAACCACTTTCAGAGTTGATTCGGGAGGATTATTTCGACCAAAACCAATCGCAAAAACACCTGTTTCTGAAACACGTACTGATTTGTCATCGTGAATAACCCTGGAACCAGGCAAAGTAGTACCGATCATTAAGTTGCCCTGTATTGGCTCTCCACTTAAAGACAGAAATGATTCGCTATCGGTATTTTTGGCTGAAACCATGCCAACTGCTGTAAAACCAAAAAATAAAAATAAAAGATATATTCTTAAGCTCATAACAATGTAGCCAATCCCTTTATGTGGTGGTTTTTCAGATAATACTACATGCTTTAATCACAACTAAAAACACTCAAAATCCAGTACTCATATTTGAAAATTTCGATACCTGGTACCAATGAGAAAACCGTACACAAATGATTAAAGTATTCTCAAAGGTTAAATTAGAAATAAAAAAGCCCGCTTGAATAAAGCGGGCTTTTATCACCTTCATCAGAAGGATTTTTAAGTTTTACAGCTGGTTTGATTATTTAGCAGCTGGGGCAACTG
>CALAZS010000200.1 GCA_937926265.1 uncultured Gammaproteobacteria bacterium | reverse complement strand
AACAGAAATCGAAACATTGCAAAACACACCGACCAAGGAAGCTTTTGTTTTCTGATTTAAACCGCAGCCTAGACCACAGCCTGATTCAAAGCAGGGCTCCAGATTTCAGCCAGCCACTTGAACTGCTAAAAGCCTGCCACGAAAAAATTCGTTTTCATCTGGATTTATTGATCAGGCTATGTGAATACCTGAAGACCAACACAGAAGATACAGAGGCTTACAAAACCTCCCGACAGGTTTATCGCTATTTTTCATCTTCCGCAAAACTGCATCACCAGGATGAAGATGAAGACCTTTTCCCAGTACTTCTTTCCAAACCGGATATTTCTGCTGAAGCCCGGTATCTGATCATTCATTTACAGCAGGAGCACACTTCACTGAATGAGCAGTGGCAGACATTTGAAAATATTCTGCTCAAAAATAATCTGAACAGGTTACCCGACATGCTGGAAGACGCGCTGCTTCTGCAGAAAAATTACGAACAGCATATTGAACATGAAAACCGGGTGGTTTTACCTGAAGCAGGAAAGCTACTGAAAGAGCATGAAATAAAATTATTGGGCCGCGCCATGCAAAGTCGACGTCAGCAGGCCCCTAATCCAGAGAACGGATAAGTTCAACCAGCCTTCCGGTTGCACCACGGTTTTTGTCAACAACTGTTCTACCATTTTCACCATAGCGCGCCCTTTCACTGGCGTCATTCATCCAGGCAATGACCTGTTCAGCCAGATGCCGGGCATCATCAACTTGAATCGCAGCCTGTTCACAAAGCAATAACTCGCTGATTGCTGCAAAATTAAACATTGAAGGACCAAACAACACAGGCAAACCAAATGAAGCCGGTTCAAGTACATTCTGCCCGCCGGTATCGACCAGGCTGCCACCCACAAAGGCAATATCAGCCGTCTGATACATGATTGACAGCTCACCCATACTGTCACCAATGAACACATTATGAGCTGGATCACAGGGTTTGTTTTGGGAACGACGAATGATGTTAAAGCCACGCTGCTTTGACAATTGCGCCACACGGTCAAACCTTTCTGGGTGCCTGGGCACAATAATCAGCAAGGCACTTTCAACCTGTTCACAAATTGATTTATGAGCAGCCAGCACCGCCTCTTCTTCACCTTCCCGGGTACTGGCAGCTATCCAGATAGGCCTGCCGGCTCCGATAAGGCGTCTCATGGCCTCGGCCTGTTCCCGCACAATGGCCGGCTGAATCGTGTCAAACTTAACACTACCGGTGACATGCAGGCGGTTTTTACCAACACCCAGTTTTTCAAATCGTTCCGCATCCTGAGGACTTTGTGCGGCAACCATGGATAATGACTGAAATACCGACCGGGTAAACCGCCCGAGCTTGTCATATCCCCTGCAGGATTTCTCAGATAACCTGCCATTGGCAAGCACGACTGGAATATGCCTGTTTTGGCAGGCTCGCAGCAAATTTGGCCAAACCTCTGTTTCCATCAAAATAACTTTTTTCGGGCAGACATGCGTCAACCAGCGTTTAACCACGCCGGGGAGGTCATAGGGAAAATAGTAATGAGTGACATCATCACCATAGAGCAGCTTCAGCCTTTCAGCACCGGTTGGAGTAGTTGTTGACATCACCAACCTGTTTTCAGGGTACCGTTGTTTTAGCTGCTTGATGAGCTGTTGGGTGGCCTGCACCTCACCAACAGAAACCGCATGCACCCAGATAGCCTCCTGTCCTTGCTCTAGATCCTGGCAACCCTGGTCAGTAAAAAAACCAAATCGTTCCTGCCAGCGTTGGCGATAAGCCGGGTTTAAGCGGCTTTTCCACAGTAAACGGAAAACAAAAAAAGGCGTTAATATGCCAATAAAAATTGTATATGCAGCTCTCATGTGTCCAAAAATCACCACTTAATTCAGAAAGTCTATCATGACCGATAGCGTCTGGAATGTATGTGCAATAAACTAGCAGTAATTTGTAGGAATTTTGAAACACACTGCACGATGCAGACAGACGAACAAAAAAACGAACTAAAGCTACGTTTACTTAAAATCGGTTTTTGGCTGTTAAAAAAGTCCACTCGACTTAATTACCCAACCATGATGAAACTAGGCCGGTTTATCGGCCGCAGGATAATGCAACTTGACCCTGAGCAAACGCGTATTGCCGCAATCAATATCGATACCTGTTTTCCAATACTTTCCCCTCAGCAAAACAGGGAACTGTTGCATGAACATTTCGAGCAGGTTGGCATGAGCGTGATGGAAATGGCAATCAGCTGGTGGCTACCTGAAAAAGACTTTAAAAACCTCATTCATGTAAAAGGGCTTGATAATCTTGAACTGGCCCTATCCAAAGGCAAAGGTGTTATTTTTGCAACTGGTCGCTTTACTACACCTGATATTTTAACCCGGTGTCTGGGGAAACTCGTCAAGGTAACGGAAGTTTACACGCCTAACCGAACCTCTTTTATTGACGAACAAACGCTACAGCATCGTGCCATGC
>CALAZS010000199.1 GCA_937926265.1 uncultured Gammaproteobacteria bacterium | reverse complement strand
GAGCTTAAATCATTGCGTGGTTACGACAAGGATTTTGAGCAGACAGCTGGCTTACTTGAAGAGCTTCAGGCTCAGCAGATAGATGCAACTTCGATGCAGGCCATGGTGAAACATTGCGGAATAGGTCCGGAAATTGCCGAAACCAAGAGTGATTTCGGTATATATGGTGAGGAGCCGGTTGAACTGGCGGTACGCCAGATGTCATTACAGATGCTCAAGGTCGCGCGGAACAATGAGCAGGGTGTTGTTGATGATATAGATACCGAGTTTCTGCATCAGTATCGTGTCAGCCTGCGTAAAAGCCGTTCATTAATCAACCTGATGAAAAAGGCCTTTCCCGTTGATACGCATTTGCGCTTAAAAGAACTTCTGGGCCAACTGGCAGGTTGTACCAATCAGCTCAGGGATATGGATGTCTTCCTGCTGGGCCGGGACACTTATGCGGAAATGCTGCCAGCAAATTTTGATGCTGGATTTGCCAGGCTGTTTCAGCTGATTGCCCAGGACCGGGAACGGGCCAGAAAATCAGTCAACACTGCATTTAGTTCAACTGGGCATGACCAGGCGTTCAAAGAAGTTTTCACTATTCTTGAGCAGGAGCCGGTATATGAAAACAGCTTTGCCAGCCAGCCAGTATTGGAGGCAGCAAAGAAAAAGATTATCAAACGCTATCATCGTATTGTTTCATTGGGGATCAAAATTGATGATAAAACACCTGATGAAGAAATTCATGAACTGCGTATTGAATGTAAGAAACTGCGTTACATGATGGAGTTTTTTGCTGAGTTGTTTCCTAAGAAAGCGATTAAGTCACTTATCAAAACATTGAAAAAACTACAGACCATTTTGGGTGATTTCAATGATTATTCAGTACAGAAAGAATTTCTTGCCGATTATGAAAAAAGTCACAAGAAATCATCCGCACTCTCGGCAGCAATCAACGGCCTGATAGCCGTGCTTCATCAAAAGCAGGTACTTGAAAGAACCAAAGTACAGCAAGCATTTGCTGAATTTAACGACGACTCAGTCAAGCAACAATTTGCAGAGATGTTTTCCAGTCAGAAGCAGGAGTCAGGTAAATGAAAGTAGTGTCCTGTTACAGTATTAAAGGTGGTGTGGGTAAAACAGCGACGTCGGTCAACATGGCTTTCATGGCAGCCCATGGTGGTTACCGGACGTTATTGATCGATCTTGATCCGCAAGGCGCATCCTCGTTTTATTTCCGTGTTAAACCATCGAAAAAACAACGTGGCAAGCGCTTGATTAACGCTTCTCAGAGTTTGATAAAACATATCAAGGCAAGTGATTATGAAAACCTGGATATCGTGCCTGCTCATCTAAGTTTCAGGCATTTCGATAACCTGCTGGGTCAGATTAAAAAAAGTAACAACCGTTTAAGTAAAACCTTTGAAAAACTCTCAAAAGAATACGACCTGATTATCCTCGATTGTCCACCGACATTAAGTTACCTGTCAGAAGCCGTGTTTACTGCTTCGGATGTTATTTTTGTGCCGGTGATTCCAACGACGCTGTCAGAGAGAACCTATGATCAACTGCTGGAGTTCTTTAAAAAACATGATTTTCCCAGGAAACGCATTGTGCCGTTTTTCACCATGGTTCAGGCACAAAAATCAATGCATAAAACCTTGATGAAATCGATGTCCAACCGTTATTCTAGATTTTTGAAAACACGCATTCCATTTTCCGCCGATATTGAAAACATGGGAGAATATCGTTCACCGGTAGCCGTGTTTGCCAAGCATCGACCAGCCAACCAGGCTTACATAGCACTCTGGCAGGAAATGGAGAAGAAAATTAAAAAAACCTGATCACTAAAATGGAAGTAGTTTATGTCGCAGAAGCGCATTGCAGTAATTCCAGTTATAAAGAAAGATAAAAAATGCAGGGTATACCTGGTTACCAGCCGCTATAAATGCAAGTGGATCATTCCTACCGGCAAACATGAGAAGCACCTGACGGATAAGGAAGTCGCGCTGCTGGAGGCTTATGAAGAGGCCGGGGTAGAGGGTCGCCTGGATAAATCCTTCTGCAAATCGATGAATGTGGTCAGTCCGAGTGGACGTAAAAAAAGAAAAACCAAGCTCTACCTGATCAAAGTTAACAAACAGTTCAAGAATTGGCCTGAAAAAAAACAGAGACGTCGCAAGCTGGTGAAAATCGAAAAACTGGATGATTTTGTCTGTGACAAAAAACTCAGCAGGGCTATTCGCTCACATCTAAGCTGTTAAATTTAACCGACGACCGCCTGGTTGCGACCGGAATGCTTGGCTTTGTACATGGCCTTGTCACAGCGGTCGATCAATGCCTTCGCATCTTCACCGGACCGATGACAGCTGATTCCAAGTGAAACGGTAAATTTATCAAGTTTTTTACCGGTTTTGGTGTTTTTCAAGGACAGGTTTTCAACTGTTTCGCGGATGTGTTCAGCAACTGTTTGAGCCTGCGTTACCTGGGTATTCGGTAACAGGATGGCAAACTCCTCACCACCGTAGCGGGCATTGAAATCACTTTCCCTGGTTTTTTGTGACAGCACGCTGGCAAAGGCACTCAGGACCCGGTCACCAATAATGTGGCCATACTTGTCATTGATATTTTTGAAGTGATCAAGATCGGCAATAATCAGGCAGAACTGTTTACCAGACTCCAGCAGTTTATCCAGTTTTTCATCAAAAGCCCTGCGATTGTTTATGCCGGTTAGTGCATCGGTCAAAGCCTCCTGTTTTGCCTGGTTGAGTTCTGTTTTCAGCTTGGAAACTTCGTGACTGAACTGTTTGAATTCGGTTTCCAGGTAAGTGCTTTCCTTCACAAAGGCCCTGGCTTCCCTGAGAATGCCATTGGCACTCTGCATCACGGTCTGCTGTGTCCTGCTTTGAGCCAGCTTTTCTATGTGGCCTTTCAACTTCTGGTTGGAAAGCGCGGTTTTGCCAAGTGTTTCTGTGAGCATGCCGAAAATGTTGGCAACCAATGTAACCAGCTCTGCATGCACTTCTTCATCAACGACATCCTGGCAACTGATCAAAAAGCGCGTGAAAAGTTCTTTCATATCCTCAATGGCCCATTGCTGGTCGCCATTAAGGTAAGCATCCATTTTATCGTTAAGAGGCTGGCTTTTGCCCGAGAAAAAAGTATAGGTCAATGCATAATTGAGCGGGTTGACATCAACCCCCTTTGCATTGAGACGTGACAGGGACATCCGCAGCAGTTCGGATGCTTTATCAGAATCATCCTGGTCAAAAATTAAAGGCACTTCAGGCATTAACAGTTTATTTGGGGTATCCATTCGATTATTTCCTTAAGCGGCAGCCTTAAAGGAAACTTTAGCCCAATTGATAAGCGTAAGTCGATGGCTTTGACTATTATTTAAGGGGAGTACTACTGAAATTTATCAAAAAAACCGGTAATGAAAATCCGACCCGACCAAGCAAAACTCAATCAGGCAAAACTCGATCAGGCAAATCTGGAAGTTGCTCAATGGCATGCGATGTCAGTCGAAACCGTTCTTGAAAAACTTGAATCTTCAACCTCGGGGCTTGCCTCCTGGAAAGTTACTGAAAATCAGAAAATATACGGTGAAAACCGCCTGCCTGAAGCCAGTGTCCGAAGTCCGCTTGTCAGGTTTTTGCTGCAGTTTCATAACGTGCTGATTTATGTGCTTATTGCTGCCGGCGTTGTAACGGCACTGCTGCAGCACTGGGTTGATGCCAGCGTCATTTTCGGCGTGGTGTTGCTGAATGCCATCATTGGTTACCTGCAGGAAGGCAAGGCGGAAGATGCCCTAAATGCCATCAAGAAAATGTTGTCGCCCTCGGCAATGGCCATCAGGGACAACAAAAAAGTATTAATACCTGCAGAGGAACTGGTGCCGGGTGATATTGTGTTACTGCAGTCTGGCGACAAGGTGCCGGCCGATTTACGCCTTTTTAAAACAAATGGTTTGAAAGTGCAGGAAGCCGTGCTGACAGGTGAGTCCCTTGCAGTTGAAAAAACAAATTCTGAAGTTAAGTCAGAATCTGTGATTGGCGACCGCTATGACATGGCGTATTCAGGCACGCTGGTTTCCCATGGCCAGGCAAGTGGCGTGGTAGTGGCAACCGGCGCGATGACAGAAATTGGCCGTATCAGCACCATGGTAGCTGAGGTTGACGAGGTCACTACGCCGTTATTGAAACAAATGGCGCAGTTTGGTCGCTGGCTGACAATGGCTATTCTGGTGATTGCTGTGCTGACATTCAGCTTCGGTTATTTTCTACGCGATTACGGTGCTGCTGAAATGTTTCTGGCGGCGGTCAGTCTGGCTGTGGCTGCAATCCCGGAAGGTTTGCCTGCGATAATGACCATCACTCTGGCTATCGGCGTGCAACGTATGGCCAGGCGCAATGCCATTATTCGACGTTTGCCCGCAGTTGAAACCCTTGGCGCAGTGACAGTGATCTGTTCGGATAAAACCGGCACCCTGACACGCAATGAAATGACGGTTAAAAACATTTTGTCTGCGGACGAGATGTTTGCCCTGGATGGAACCGGCTACGACCCCCATGGTGGCATCTACCACGAAGATAAAAAAGTGGTCTGCACTGATCATAAACTGCTTGATGAAATCTCGCGTGCAGCATTGTTATGTAACGATGCCCAACTCGAAAACAGGGAAGGCCAGTGGCAGGTACTGGGTGACCCGATGGAAGGAGCCTTGATTGTTGCGGCCCTGAAGTCAGGACTTGAAGCAGAAACTGAAACGCAGTCTTATCCCAGAACCGACCTGATTCCATTTGAGTCAGAGCACCGGTTTATGGCGACATTGCACCACAGTCATCATGGGCAGGCCTATGTGTTTGTTAAAGGTGCGCCTGAAAAGCTGCTGGAAATGTGCACTCTGCAAAGAACCAGTGCCGGAGATAAACCTGTCGATACTGAATGCTGGATGAATGGTCTGCATAAAATGGCCAGTCAGGGACAGCGGGTTTTGGGCATTGCCATCAAGCCGGTACCCCAGGAAAAAGTTGAACTCAATTTTGAGGATGTTGAATCAGATCTCGTCATGCTGGGCATGTTTGGCTTGATTGATCCGCCTCGTGATGAGGCAATTGAAGCAGTCAAAACCTGCAGTAATGCCGGCATCCGCGTAAAAATGATTACCGGAGACCACTCAGCCACGGCTCTGGCAATTGGTAAACAGTTGAACCTGGTCAATGCATCTGATGTGCTGACTGGCCAGGAACTTGAACAGTTGAATGATGAAGCCCTCAAGCAAAGGGTTGAAGACGTCGATGTTTATGCCAGGGTCAGCCCCGAGCATAAACTCAGGCTGGTAAAGCTGCTGCAGGATTTTGGTCTGATCGTGGCAATGACCGGTGATGGCGTTAATGATGCGCCAGCCTTAAAGCGGGCTGATGTCGGTACGGCGATGGGACGCAATGGTACCGAGGCTGCCAAGGAGGCTGCCGAAATGGTATTGGCGGATGACAATTTTGCTTCAATTTCCCATGCGGTTGAGGAAGGCAGGACGGTTTATGACAACCTGAAAAAAGCCATTTTATTTATTCTGCCCACCAATGGTGGTGAGGCGCTGGTAATCATGGCAGCCATTATCATGGGATTTCAGCAGCTGCCCCTGACACCTGTGCAGATTCTCTGGGTCAACATGATAACAGCGGTCACTTTGGCATTGTCGCTGGCATTTGAACCTCCGGAAGATAATGTCATGAACCGGCAGCCTCGTCATGCAGGAGAACCTATTCTTAACGGGCACCTGCTCTGGCGGATTGTGTTTGTCGCCTTTATTCTGATGACCGGAACGTTCGGACTGTATATCTACGAAATTGAGGCTGGACACAGCACAGAGATGGCGCGTACGGTCGCCGTCAATACCCTGGTGTTTTTTGAGATTTTCTACCTGTTTAATTCCCGCTATATCAGTGATCCGGTTTTAAGCCTGAAAGGTTTTACCGGTAATCGTTTTGTCCTCATCGCAATTGGCGTCCTGGTTGTGTTTCAGCTGGCATTTACCTACCTGCCGCCGATGCAGACTTTGTTCGGTACTGACAGTCTCCCGATGGAAATGTGGGGGCGAATTATCCTGGTATCCTCATCGGTGCTGTTCCTGGTCGAGATTGAAAAATATTTTGTTCGCAAGCGCCTCAAACGCAATATGCGGGAGTGGAAAGAGCTTTAGCCAGTGATTTGATTTGTTGCAGTATGGTTTTTTGATGACATTAATCAGGCGATAAATACTGCTGATACACGAAAGGTAAATATCAGGTTAATGTTGTGTATTAAAGTTAACCGGAAGGAGGCAAAAAAGTGCGAACAATAATGATTATGAATGCTAAAGGTGGCTGCGGTAAAACAACCCTGGCAACAAACCTTGCCTGCTGGTTTGCCGATCAGGATGGCAAGGTCGCACTGGCTGACTTTGACCCACAGGGTTCCTCTTTAGACTGGCTGGAAGCCCGAAACGACTACGAAGGCGTCCCCACGATTCAGGCGATTGATGCCACGCGTGAGCCGGTTAAACCGGCACGTGGCACGGAATACCTGGTGATTGATGTGCCTGCCGGGATTCATGGCGCTGAAATCAATAAAATGCTGAAGCAGGTGCAAACCATGATAATCCCGGTGTTGCCTTCACCCATTGATATGCGTGCTGCCAGGCGCTTCCTGGATGAATTGCTGGAATCCGGCCGGGTCAGTAAGAAACAAACCAAAATTGCATTGGTGGCGAACCGTGTCAGGGAAAATTCTGTCGCTTTTCATAGCCTTGAAGATTTTTTGAATGAGCAGAAGATTCCCGTGTTATCGCACTTGCGTGAATCGACCAACTACCTGAAATGTGCTGAAACCGGGCTGAGTATTTTTGAACTGGCCCCATCGGCGGTGGATAAAGACCTTCCCCAGTGGGACCCAATTATTGACTGGCTGGACAGTAAAAAAAGCCAGCCGGCATAGTCAATATCCTTACGAAAATTTTAAATTCCGCAGTGTTCTATACCGCTTTGCAGGTCAGGAAACTGCAGAGTCAGGTTTAAATCTTTCAGCAGTTTGTCGTTCTTCAGTCTTCTTGATTCTTTCATGTAGGACATCATGCCGGCAGAGAGCTGTTGTGCGCCATCTGCCAGTGAAATTTGTGGTGGGCGCGGCAAACCGCTTTTGTCTGCAACACTATTGAAATACTCGGTCATGGTGCTCGGATGGCCGTCACTGACATTGTAAATTTCACCGGCTTTACCTTTACGCATGGCCTGTATAGCAATGTTGACCAGGTCATATGCGTGAATCCGGTTGGTAAACGGTGCTTCTTCCTGCCGGATGACAGGCAGGTTTTGTTTAAGTCGCTTGATTGGTAATTTGCCCGGACCATAGATCCCGGCAACACGCAGAATGATAATCTCTACATCATGTTTTTTTCCAAATGCGATTAACTGTTGTTCAGCATCAAGTCTTCTTTTGGCGCGGTCGGCATCAGGCTTGACCGGCTCATTTTCATCAATCCAGCGTCCTTCGCAATCACCATAGACTCCGGTTGTGCTGATATAAACTATCCGTTCAGGGTAGTTGTTTTTGGGAACCATTGCTTCCAGTAAATGCCTGGTGTGAGTATCTGAAGTGCCTGCTGATGGTGGTGGGGCAAAGTAAAAAAGCTGCGAATTACTGAAATCAAAGGCCGTTTCAAGCGGTGAAGATAAATCTGTGACCAGGCTGTTAATGCCGCTGTTTTGCAGTTGTTGGGCTGAAGCCTGTGACCTGACAAGTCCGGTCACAGGAATGTTTTGTTCCAGGAATTTTTCAGCCACAAGCTTGCCAATATAGCCACAGCCAACGATTACTACAGGAGAGACAGGTTTATTCATTTTTAGTTTTAAGCGACAATTGTAATTATAAAAGTGTGATTAATAAGGAATTTTCATGGGTTTTACAATCGATATCAATGCCGGTAAACATACCTTTGAGGTTGCCGAAGGCGAAACCATTCTGGATGCGGCATTAAGGCAGGATATTGGTTTGCCTTACGGATGCAGGAATGGCGCATGTGGCAACTGCATTTCCACACTGGTTTCGGGTGACATCAGTTACCCCAGTGAGAAAACCGGGGCTTTGCAGGGTGCTGCAGATAATGCCTGTTTAACCTGTCAGGCTGTGCCCCTATCCGATGTTGCGCTATCAGCCAAGTTGTTTGAGACTGCCGGTGAAATTGAAGTTAAAACCCTGCCATGCCGGGTTGCCCGTCATGAAATGCTTGCCCACGATGTCATGGCGGTCTGGTTAAAGCTTCCTGATAATCAGCGTCTGCAGTTCATGGCCGGTCAATACCTGAATTTCCTGCTAAGTGATGGCAGGGAGCGTGCTTTTTCGATAGCCAATGCGCCACATGATGATGAACTGATTGAATTGCATATTCGTCATGTTGAAGGTGGTGAATTCACCGATTTTGTTTTTGACCGTTTGCAGGACAAGGCCATTCTTCGCATTCGCGGTCCGCTGGGTACTTTTGTGTTGCGTGAAGATTCTGACAGGCCAATGATTTTCATGGCAGGTGGTACCGGGTTTGCCCCGATCAAGGGACAAATTGAACATGCCATCTATATCGGCGACAAAAGACCATTAATACTCTACTGGGGCGTTCGCTCGGAAGAAGATCTATACCAGGCTGAACTTGCAGGCAAATGGGCTTCGGAAAATGATCAAATAGACTTTATTCCTGTACTGTCAGAGCCCTCGGATAACTGGCAGGGAAGGACCGGATTTGTTCATGAAGCAGTGATTGCTGATCATCCTGACATGAGTGGATTCGATGTTTATATGGCCGGTCCACCGGTAATGGTCAATGCCGGGCGTGATGCCTTTGAGAAAGCAGGACTGACCCTGGATAACATGTATTCAGATTCATTTGATTATGCAAATGATTGAATCAATCGAATTGGCCTGATTAATTAAGTCAGGCCAAAGAATTCAGGCCAAAGAATTCAGGC
>CALAZS010000198.1 GCA_937926265.1 uncultured Gammaproteobacteria bacterium | reverse complement strand
ATCCTACAAGGTTTCAGGCTCAATATGACGGAAAGATTTTCAATCACCATTTTCCCGCTGTTCAGTGCACATTATTTAAAAAGTATTCTGATCTTGCTGATCCTGTTAATAAGTTCGCAGGTGTTTTCAAGTCAGTCTGTAAAAGTTGGCGTCTTGAGTCACCGCGGTGATGCTGCAACGTTGAAATTATGGGCACCAACTGCCGAGTACCTTTCAAATGTTCTCCAGGAATATGAGTTTTCCATTCATCCCCTTGATTTTGATGAAATCGAGCCGGCGGTAGCCAACCAGGAAATCGATTTTCTACTGGTTAATCCTGGTATCTATGTTGTCATGGAGGTAAAGCATCGCATTTCCCGAATTGCAACAATGAATAACCTGGTTGGTGAAAACAAGATGAATGTTTTCGGCGGTGTTATTTTTACTTCGGCCAGGAACGGACAAATTAACAGTCTCAGTGATTTGCGAAACCGTTCATTCATGGCTGTCGATGAAACCTCCCTCGGAGGGTATCAAATGGCATGGCGGGAATTGGTGAACAATGGTATTGATCCGCATGCCGATATCCAGGTCAGTTTTGGAGGCATCCACGACAAGGTTGTTCAGGCGGTATTGTCAGGCAAGGTTGATGCCGGCACGGTGAGAACCGGTATTTTGTCGAGTATGGCCGAGCAGGGTTATTTTGATCTTTCTGATATCAAGGTACTGAATGAAAAAAAGTCAGAAGGTTTTCCTTTATATCACAGTACTTCTTTATATCCCGAATGGCCATTCAGTAAACTGCAACATACACCGAACCAGCTGGCACAACGGGTGGCGGTGGCACTATTGGAAATGGATGAACTTGAACCGGCTGTTCAATGGGGTGAGTATGCCGGTTGGACCATTCCGCTTGAATATCAGCCTGTTCACGATTTATTGCAACAACTTCAATTATCACCGTACGACACCGCCAAGGCGTTCACCATTCTTGATGTCATCAAAAAATACTTTCCCTGGCTGATTGTTATCTTGCTGTTCATTGTGGTGCTGGCAACCATGACAGTATTTATTTACAGCTTGCATCGCAAACTTGAAGAGTCAAAGTATTTACTGGAACAGCACCATGTGCAGATACTCAATTCAGTTGCCGATGGTATATATGGAGTCGATTTAAATGGCAATTCTACTTTTGTAAACCAGGCGATGGAACAAATCACTGGCTGGAAAGGTAATGAAATCATTGGCCACAACCAACATGAGTTATTGCACCATACAAAATCAGATGGTAGTCCTCATCCGGCGCATGAGTGCCCGGTATACAAAACCTTTGTGGATGATGAAGCGAGATTTGTCGAGGAGGATTTGTTCTGGCGTAAGGATGGCAGCAGCTTCCCGGTTGAATACACCAGCAATCCAGTGCATGACGAGCAGGGCAATACCGTCGGTAGTGTAGTTGTTTTCCGTGATATCAGTCTCAGAAAGCAAAGCCGCGCTGCCGAGCGTAAATACCAGGAAGATCTTGCTCATGTTGCCAGACTTGGCATGATGGGGGAGATGGCCTCTGGACTTGCGCATGAGTTGAATCAACCATTGACTGCCATTGCCACCAATGCCGATGCCTGTGTCAGGTTGATGGAATCTGCCGGTGATAAATCACGTGTGGTTGAGGTGCTTGAAAAAATTGGCACGCAGGCGCGCCACGCAGGGGAGGTTATCAAACATTTACGTCAACTGGTTCGTAAAGAAAAGCCGTCCCTGTCACAGGTTGATGTTAACAAGCTGATCAGGGATGTAATCCTGCTGATCAAGAGCGAAATAGACAAGAACAATGTTACAGTCAGGCTTGAACTTGATTCTTCCCTGCCGATGATTGCTGTACAGAATATCCATATTGACCAGGTTCTGATCAACCTGATTAAAAATGGTATTGATGCCATGAGACATAAAGAGGCAAATCAGCGTTTCCTGTTTATTGAAACCTCTGTCTATAATGACAATAAAATAAAAGTAACAATTAAAGACAGTGGTAGTGGAATTCCTGAACATATTTCAGATTACCTGTTTACCCCATTTAAAACTACAAAGGAGAACGGTATGGGACTTGGCTTGTCATTGAGTCGCGGCATCATTTCATCGCATGGTGGAAAACTTGTAATGGAGTCTACCGGGTCTGAAGGCACGGTTTTCAGTTTTACACTGCCATTCAATGTTGGAGCATAAGATGAGTGAAACTACCGTATTTATAATCGATGATGATGAAGAAGTCCGAAGTGCAATGGTTCTCCTGATGGAATCTGTGGGTTTGAATGCCACGTCATATATATCAGCAACTGAATTTCTAAAAGAGTTCGACCCCAAAATACCTGGCTGCATAGTAACCGACGTTCGCATGCCTGGAATGAGTGGTCTGGATATGCAAAAGAAACTTAACGAAATTGGCGCTCATCCCCAGATCATAATCATCACCGGTCACGGTGACATTCCCATGGCTGTTGATGCCATGCGCGAAGGTGCACTGGATTTCATTGAAAAACCTTTCAATGACCAAAGGCTGCTCGACAGTGTTCATCGTGCAATTGAGAAAGATGCCGCTGAAAGGGGTATCGCGATGCGCCTGGCAGAAATTCAGGAACGAGTTGCCTCTTTAACACGCCGTGAAAAAGAAGTGATGGAACTCATCACCCAGGGAAAACGTAACAAGATTATCGCCGATGAGCTTTGTGTCAGTCAGTCCACCGTCGAGGCGCATCGTGCCAAGGTTATGGAAAAAATGCAGGCTGACTCCCTTTCAGAACTAATGCGCATGGTGCTTTCACTGGAAACCGATTAAGGTTTTCCACAGTTATTTTCAAGACAAGCGCCTATATTTTCTTTTCATCGCCCGCTTAGAATTATATCCGTTGAATTACAACGGATATTAGTGTTGTAAATCCTGCATACCCTACTATAGTAAGTGTGCTGTAAAAAATATCTTAATTATCAGTAAATTATAAAACTATAATATTCTAGTTTGGAGTAAACATATGACAAAACCAAGCCAAAGGATAGCGATACTACTCAGTGCACTGGTGCTCTCCACCGGTCTGTTATCTACTGCTGCTATGGCAGCTGATGATGCAGTGGCACAAGGAAAAGCTCTGGCATTTGACCGTAAGAAAGGTAACTGTCTCGGTTGCCATGCCATCGAAGGCGGTGAACTGCCAGGTAACATCGGTCCTCCTCTCATTGCTATGAAAGCGCGCTTCCCGGATAAAAAGAAACTTTATGATCAAATCTGGGATGCAACTGCCAGAAACCCTATGACGGCTATGCCTCCATTCGGTAAGCACGGTGCTCTCACTGACAAACAGGTCGAATTGATTACTGAATACATTCACACCTTGTAATTTATTCCCTGTTTATTTTTAGTTCATAAAATTTTTGTAAGAGGATAGAACGATGCGAAAGTATATCTCTGTACTACTCGCGGCATCTGTATCTTTGGCTTCATCAACCATCATGGCTGATAACAATGCCGATGCTAACGATTTGAAAGACTACTTTATTAAGAAATTCCCTGGTGTTACCACCGACTCTCTTGTTAACGGTGCCTATGCACTTGATGAGGGCCTGTTCATGCAATGGCAGGATGTTGAAGATAACTTCCCTCCATATGAAGATAACCTGGCAAAAGGTGAAGAGTTATACAACAAGCCTTTCGCCAACGGAAAAACCTTCGCCAGCTGTTTTGGTGATGATCCATCTGCTGTTCGTGTGAAATATCCTCATTGGGATAGTGAAACTCAACAGGTTGTCACTCTCGAAGGTGATATCAACAAATGTCTTACTGACAATGGTGAAAAACCCTTCAAAGGTAAAAAAGGTAATCTTGCCTATGTTTCTGCCTATCTGGCATATCAGGCTCGCGGCCAGAAAATCAATGTTGTTGTGCCGGATGACCCTAAAGCGAAAGAAGCTTACGAAATGGGTAAACAGTTCTTCTATGCAAAGCGTGGTCAGTTAAACCTGTCATGTGCTGATTGTCATGTATACCAGGCTGGAATGTATGTTCGTGCTGACCTGTTGAGCCCGACTGTGGGTCATACCACGCACTTCCCGGTTTGGCGTCGTAAATGGCAGTTAGCTGACAAGAACGAAGATGGTTTCGGTACTCTGCAACGTCGTTATGATGGCTGTAACAAACAGGTTCGTGCCAAACCATTTAAAAACCAGGGTGAAGAATACCGTAACCTGGAATTCTTCCATGCTTCCATGTCGAACGGACTTGAAATTAACGGTCCTGGCTACCGCAAGTAAGAGGTATAGATGATGAAGCAAAGTAAATTCATGAAGAGTTTACTCGTAACATCGCCCTTACTGGTGTTGGCAGCATGTTCTGATTCACCGCAGCAGTCTGCCGACAAGGCGGCTGCTATGCCTGAAAAGCCTGCCGTAATGAGCAGCGAGCAGATGGCTGTGCCAGCTGTTGCCCAGGCGCCCAAAGCTGAAGAGTCAAAAGCTGAACCTTCTGCCACTTCAGCTGATAAAGCGGCTTATGATGCGGCTCTTGCTGCAGCCAATGAGGCTGTTGACAAAGCGGCATCAGTTGGTGGTGAGTGGCGTGATACGCGTTGGAAAAAATCTACTTTCGTAAAGTGGACTTCTCCATCAGGTGAAACAGTCAAGGGTAGTTTCATGACTGTTGCAGCCAAAGCTGCTGAAGCCGGTGATTATGCCAAAGCTGTTGAACTGCTGGAAACGGCCAGGTTTCAGGGTGAAATGGGATACGAACAGGCCATGGCTCAGAAACAAGCTGGTCCCGTAATCGGGAAATCTGCTTCAGCTGCAGCAGCGGCGGTTTCTGGTGATAAAGATGGATACGAGGAACTGTTGAAATCCACTATTGCTGCTGCTGATAAAGCTGCCAGTGTTGGAGGCGAGTGGCGTGATACCCGTTGGAAAAAATCAACTTTTGTTAAATGGGTTAAGCCTGACGGCTCTACTGAAAAAGGTAGTTATGTTGTTATTGCTGAAAAAGCTGCGGCATCTGGCGATTACACCAAGGCTATTGAGTTACTTGAAATGGCTAAGTTCCAGGCTGATATGGGGTATGCCCAAGCCATGGAACAACAAAATGCCGGTCCAAAATTAAATTAAACAATATATTCGGAGATATTTTAATCATGAATACTAACTTGAAACGACGTGTTTTTCTAAAAGGATCTGTAGCTGCCAGCACAATTGGTGTAGCAGTTGCAGCAGGCCTGGTCACTCCATCAGCTGTTTTGGCGGCATGGCCAGAGAAAGCCTTCACTTCCAAAAAAATCCCTGATGCCATGAGCGAAATTTTTGGTTCTGATGTGTCAGAAAACTCTGAAGATGTAAAAATCACTGCACCACCTATTGCTGAGAATGGTTCCACTGTGAGTATAACCATTGAATCCATGATTCCTAACACTGAAATGATGGCAATTCTGGCTGCGGCCAACGGCACCCCTCTGGTCGCTACCTTTACTCCGGGCGAAGGTACCAAGGCTTATGCCCGTACTCGTATCAAACTGGGTAAATCCGGTGATGTTATCGCTGTTGCTAAAGCAGGCGGTAAACTTTACAGCAACCGTGCTGGCGTTAAAGTAACTATCGGTGGTTGTGGCGGTTAATTCTGCGACACTTAATTGACTAACGATTTTAACTAATTATTTATTGAGGAATTAAAAATGGCTTCTATCAAATTAAAAGCTAAAGCGAAAAAAGACATCGTTTCAGTTAAATGTCTGATTAACCATCCAATGGAAACCGGTCTGCGTAAAGTTAAGGAAACTGGCAAGCTGGTTCCTGCACACTACATAACTGAAGTGACCTGTACTAAAGGTGATGCAACACTGTTGAGTTCCAACTGGAGTGGTGGTGTTTCTGCCAACCCTTACCTTGAGTTCCATTATGCGGGTGCCAAAGGTGATGAAATCACTCTTTCATGGAAAGACAACAAAGGTGGCAGTGACACCAAGACTGCCAAGGTAAGATAATTATCTTGTATGCCTGAGAAGCAAGGTCTGTGAATTCAGGCCTTGCTTTTTTTATATCTAAAAAAACAGGTAACGGAAGATTGACAGTATCTGAACGGGATATTGTTTAACGTTACTTTTTATAATTTCAAATAACACTTTGGTATTCCGCATGAAAAAACTTGATCGCCGTGATTTTTTGAAGATTATGGGGCTGGGTGTTGGCGCTGCAGCCATTCCTGCACTGATTCCACAAAAGGCTTTCAGTAATAATATGCCTCAAGGCTTTTACGATTTGCCAATGAAAGGCAATGCCAGGCTACTTCACATTACTGATGTGCATGGCCAACTGAAACCTGTCTATTTCCGTGAGCCAAACGTCAACCTGGGTGTTGGTGAAGCTTATGGCAGGCCACCGCATCTGGTTGGAAAAAAACTTTTAAAAGCTATGGGGCTTCAAGAAAACACACCAGAGTCTTATGCATACACTTATCTGAATTTTGAACATGATGCTGCCAAGTTTGGTAAGACCGGTGGTTTTGCGCACCTTAAAACTTTGCTGGATAAGTTGCGTGACGAGGCAGGTGGTAAACAGAATACCCTGACTATAGATGGTGGAGACTTGTGGCAGGGCTCAGGTACAGCATTATGGACGCGCGGCGTCGATATGGTTGAAGCATCCAACATTCTCGGTCTGGATGTTATGGTAGGTCACTGGGAGTTTACCTACCGTGAAGATGAAGTATTGAGTAACGTTTCTCTCTTCAAAGGTGACTTCATTGGTCAGAATGTCAAAGTTAAAGAAGATGCCTTGTTCAGTGACGAATACCCGGCAATGGTTGAAAAGTTTGATGGGCGTGGACTGTTTGATGAAGATTCCGGTCATGCCTTCCAGCCATACGTCATTAAAGAAATAAACGGTGCAAGAATCTGTATCGTAGGGCAGGCTTTTCCAAGAACGGCCAATGCCAACCCGCAGGAGTTCTTCCCAGACTGGTCTTTCGGTTTACGCGAAGAGGAAATGATCGAGTTGGTTGAAACAATTCGTGAAGAAGAAAAACCGGATGCGATTGTCCTGTTGTCTCACAATGGTATGGACGTTGATATCAAGATGGCTGAAAGGGTACCTGGTCTTAATGCCGTGTTTGGTGGCCATACCCACGATGGTATGCCAAAACCCATCAAGGTTAAGAACGTTGAAGGTGGCGAGTGCTGGGTAACCAATGCCGGATCCAACGGCAAGTATGTTGGTGTGATGGACTTTGATATCCAGGATGGAAAAATCAAGTCGATGGAGTACAACATGTTGCCGGTTATTACCAACTGGCTGGATGCGGACAAGGAAATGGAAGCCTATATCAACCAGATGCGCCAGACAAAGTATGATGACAAAATCATTGAAAGTCGTAGCAGCAAATTTTTCTTCAACAAAGACAGGGTAGGTAAAACCTACGAAGAAATTCTTTCAGAAAAACTGGCGATTGCGGATCGTGTTCTATACCGTCGCGGTAACTTTATGGGTACCTGGGACCAGGTATTATGTAACGCTCTTCGTCACGAGTTCAAAGCTGATGTTGCAATGTCTGCCGGTGTGCGTTGGGGAACGAGCACGCTCCAGGGTGACTGGATCACGATGGAAGACGTTATGACTCAATGTGCCATGACATACGGTGAAACCTATGTCAGTGAAATGACCGGTCGTGAGTTGATTAATGTACTGGAGGGTGTTGCTGATAACCTGTTTGACCCGGATCCATACCTGCAGTCAGGTGGAGACATGGTGCGTGTAGGCGGTATGGATTATACCATTGATCCTTCAAAGCCTATATACGAACGTATTTCTGAAGCAAGGCTTGATAATGGCCATGTGATTGAATCGGATCGTAAATACAAGGTCGCTGGCTGGGCAACGGTTAACCGTACCCCTGAAGGTCGATTAATGTGGGATGTGGTCAGAGACTATATCCTGGCAACGAAAAGCAGCGATGACGTATTGCGCCTGCCTAAAATTAATCATCCAAAACTGATTGGTGTATCGGAAAACCCGGGTATTGCCGATTATCCCGGTGAGTCTGTCTAGAGCTTTATTAAGAGTGTCAATTTTAAAGGCCGGTTTTCCGGCCTTTTTTATTTGGTGTTGAGCAGTTTGATTTGTCCCGGCTCTAACTGAACCTTTCTGGCTTTGTATAAACTGCCAACTGCGCGTTTGAAATTGGCTTTGCTGACAGCGAATTCAGCATAAATTTCTTCTGGTGAGCTCTTGTCGGTAATGCTTGAAACGCCGTTATTGCTCTCAAGATAGCGCAGGATCTTTTCGGGGAGTTCTTCGTAAGCCTGCTTTTTGCTCTTGTTGAGTGTAACGTCTATTTTGTCATCCTGGCGAATATCCTTGATAAAGGCCTTTAGTTTTTCGCCATACTTAACAGTTCTGAACAATTCATTTTTATAGAGCAGGCCCAGGTAACGGTTATTGATGATGACTGAATAACCGATATCTGTTTGTCGCCAGATTAGAATGTCGACCTCATCTTGTTTTTTGAAATGACCTTCATTCGATTCGGTGAGCTTACTGTCAAGTTTCGTTGTTGCAGTAATGCGTTTGGTTTTTTTATCGAGATATAAAAATACCGTGTATGACTTGCCTTTTATCAACCGCTTGTATTGTTCCTGGAAAGGAACGAGCAAGTCCTTTTCCAGTCCCCAGTCCAGAAATGCTCCGGTTTTATTGACATCAACAACGCTTAAATAAGCAAACTGACCAACTTCTGCGAGAGGCTTTCGGGTAGTGGCAATGAGTCTGTCTTCCGAATCGTAGTAGACAAAAACTTCCAGCCAGTCACCAACCTTAAAACCTTTTGGCAGGTATTTCCGAGGTAGCAGTACCTTGGTTTGTTTGCCGGCATCAAGGTAAACGCCGTGTTCGCTGGACTGGATGATTTGTAAATAGTTTTGCTTGCCAATGCTGAGCATAAGTCACCTGGTCTAAGGAA
>CALAZS010000197.1 GCA_937926265.1 uncultured Gammaproteobacteria bacterium | reverse complement strand
TCTACCAGACCTTTGATTGCCAGTCGGCCCCCTGCCGTGGTCACTGAAATTTGTAATGATTTGAATAGAAAACCCAGTAAATGACATGATTTGCTGGGTTTTGTTCTTATGAAGTGCCTCGTTTTGAAGGAATTTATCATCAGAATAAATGGGTCAAAACCTGTTAATAAGGTCACAATTCGGTCACACCTAAATTCAAATAGGTAACAGTGGGACCTTTTTAGATTTTTAAGACCCAGGACAAACGGTATAGTTGATTTGGCTTTCGTAAAACGGAATTCTAATCCTAAAACAAATCAACTACGCGCTCAAAAAAGTCTTTTTCAATTCTTTTCTGGACTTACAGTAAAAGAACATCACAGAATCACTCCCCTGTGTATGCCCGTATCACCATAAATGGGAAACGGGTTAACTTCAGTCTTAAGGTTAGGGTTAACAACGAATTGTGGGATCCCAAAAAGCAACGAGCGAGAGGTAACTCTCATTCGGCTAGGACTCTCAATCATTATTTAGATCAGGCATATGCCAAAATCTTTGATTGCTATTGTTGAGTAGCAATACTTTAAAAGATTCATGGCAGAAATATTCAGCCGTCCACCTCAATGGTTTACTGGAGCAACCTTGAGATTTCGATGATCTGAATGGTCGCGACAAGGTAGATATTATTCGTGACAGTATTGAAATACATGGAAGCCTTAATGGGCAAGGTAACCGAATCGGACCGAAGTAGGGTTCGGGAGAATGAAACCCCCATGTTGTTAAGACCTGGGCGATCCCCATAAAAGGTAGGTCCTGATGGGTCTTTCCAGCTAAAGGAGCCCCCAATATGCGCCTGCAACTTGTTTTTTCCCCTTATCCAGCTATAGGCCACTTCGAGATACTGGGTATACCGCTGATCACCGCGGCGCAAGGGGATCCCATTGGCATCGTCTTCAGGAAGGGAGGAACGGTCACGCCCGTACAGGAAGGTGCTGGAGGTTATCAGCCATTTCTTTGAAGGCCTTAGGTGAAAAATCATATCTAGCAATCCCCGGGTTGTTTCCGGGTTGAAATCAAAGAATCCGGATGGGGTTGGGATATTGGTAATGCCCTCGGTGAAGTTGTAATACCACTCCATATGAATATCCCATTTCGGGCGGTAGTACATGGCAATAAGGTCGGTTTCTGTATATACCCCATTAAAGGAAGCTCCTCCGTAAAACCCCAGGATAAAACGGTTATAGGCGATACCTGCCTGGGTAGAAAATGCCGGGGCCCTTGAGGGCAGCAGGCCCCGAAACACATTCATCGTCTTAAAGGCAAAGGACATGTCCCAGACCAGCCCTGGATCTGTCGGAACCTGGATAATGTTATCTTCCACCAGGTCATTCTCGTTTTGGGCATAGGCAGATTGTGTGCAGAACACTGAGAGGGCCGCGAAAACGACGCCAAATGTAATTCGAATTATTGCCATAGGTAGTTTTAATTGAGAGATTTTCTGTCTCCACTTGAGGACATACAGTTTGCTTTAAAAAGGCGTCTAAAACACATCCTTTTTACACCCTTTACACATAAAAGGTGGTGTATACAAAAGTATGCCCAACTGAAATCCAGGACCTCTGGATCCGTCAAATGAATCTCCCCAGCTTAACGACACATTAAGCTGTTCATAGGGTTCCCATCGCAGGCCAACATTGTACTCAGGACTTGATTCTATTTGACCAACAGTGCCATATACTTCACCAACAATCGCTGTTTTCGGTATCACTCTATAAATGGCCACCCGTGTTGAATACGTAAAACTCCATTCCCACTGATCATTATCTGATCCACCCTGTTGATCGACTATTACTCCTGGATTAAGATCCCAACTGATCATATTGTTGAAAAAGGGTATGGTTCCTGGAAAATAGATATAGTAGTTCCTGAAGGATTCTATTTTCCTTTCCCTTTGGTGATAACCCGGGAACCCACCTGTACCGGCAGTGATGGCAATACCACCAGTTTTGTTCTTACTTTCATACAGCATCCGTTTGGCATAAATGATTGTTTGAAAGTGATCATCTGCCTCCCGATCCTTATCTTCCCACAGCAGTGATGCTCCGATAAAAAATTCCCACTTTGGGGCAAGTGAAAATGAAGGCAGGATAAGGGCATTTCTTTCACCTACCGTAATGCAAAAGGTGCCAACACCATACGGCATGGTTATATAATTGTCAGTATTCCATTGCTGGGCCCGAAGCGAATTGGCAGTTACTAGGTTAAGTAAGACTGCGATAAAAATTACAAAATTTGAATACTTGATTTTCTTCCGAATTCCATTGCTCATTTTGTACGTGCAGTATCAGCAAATAACCTAAGACAATAAATCTTTCAATATGCTCTTCCTCAAAGAATCATCAAACGATCTGGTTGGCAACCCAAAATTGCCATCAATTCATAGCAGCATTTAACTTCTTCATCCTAAACGCAAGTGAAATATTGAGGATCCCAAAAAAGAGTAAACCAAACCCAATCCAGAAGGTAATGGTGAAGGCACCAAAAACGATATTGGAAGTGATGAAATACCCGATGATTACCGTGAGAATACCAGTGATCAGATTCATCCACCAGCTTTGTTCTCCTTCCTTTTTTAAACTGAATGCATTGCTGAATATAATCACTCCATAGATCATTATCCAGAAACCGACTACAAATGGAAAAACAGATGCTGTAACTGCCGGATTGGTTAAGAGAATAATTGCAAACAGCACATCGATGATGCCTTCAGCCAGTTGCCAACCCCACTGTTCACGATTGCTGTTGGCTAATGAGGTAAGGATAAGCAGGATTCCTGTCACCATCAATCCGATACCGATATATAGCGTCAGGCCAACCAACGCATCGACTGGATGACGAAATACAAAAAATGATATCAAAATCAGGATGATCCCCTTGATCAGGACCAGCCACCAATATTTAAATGCTTTTTTCATAATTAATTAAAGTTTTGATGTTGAGTTTTATTTTAATGGTTTGAAACCGGATCACCTTTTAGAGACACCCCGTTTATTGGTTTTTATTTATAACCCTAAACCCTTCCGGACCTACAATTCATTCTTATACACCTTGCCGTCCTTCATGATCAGGTGGATGTTCTCCTTGTAATCCCGAAGAATCAGGATGTTCTCCAACGGATTGCCCTTAACCAGCAGTATGTCGGCATAGGCGCCTTCCTCGATCACGCCCAGCGGGCCTTCTGCATAGGGATTCTTGGGACCAGATAGGGTCACCGCATCACCACCATTCTTTGTGGCTTGTTGTAAAATTTCGAACGGGGTATAGTACTTATTGCGAAACTCCCATTCCTGAGGGTATACCTCCAGATAAGCGTCACGAGGACCGATAAGATCAGTGCCAAAAAGTGTTTTCACGTTGTATTTCCTGGCGTATTCGATCGATTTTTTCATACCCTCCTCTACAACCTTGCCCTTGGCACGCTGCGTATCGTTGGAGTAAGCCGGATTGGTTTCAGCATCAGGCATGAACAAGCCGGTTTGCATCGACCAGATAACGCCCTTTTCGCCCATTTTTTTGGCCGTTTCTTCCGACATAACGGTCGCATGCTCGATCATCATGAAGCCGGCGTCCACAGCCCTGCTGATCGCAATATCCATATGTGCGTGGATCGTAGCATAGGTGCCGTAGTTCCTGGCCTCCTCCGCGGCCGCCTGCAATTCCTCCAACGAATATTGTAGTGAGGTCAATGGATCGAATGGGCTGGCAACACCTCCACCGCCCAGTACCTTGACAAAATGCCCCCCTGCAGCCAGTCCCGCACGCGTTGCCCTGCGTACTTCAGCCACACCATCTGCCCTGATGGCACCACCGAGATCTTGAATAATCGAGTGATCAGGATTGTCAGATGCCGGTGAGCGCCAGGGATTGTTCTGATAGGGCAGGCGAAAATCACCGTGACCGCCGGTTTGCGTTATTGCCCCTCCTGTTGATATAAGGCGAGGTCCGCGGGTATCGCCACGATCTATAACCCGCTTAACTCCCAGGGCCCAGCCACCGGCGTCACGCACAGTGGTAAACCCCATGTCAAACAGGTCCTGAGCACGCACCAATGCTCCAGCACCGATTTCATCCCAGTAACCATTTGTGAGCAGGTAGTCAAACGACATATTAGGAAGGAGATGCTCATGCATATTCACCATTCCCGGCATCAACGTACGACCACCACCGTCGATCACTTGTGCGCCTCTGGGTCTTTTGATCCCACTTGCAACCTGTTTGATCATATTACCTTCCACCAGTACATCGACATCCTGTAAGGCGTCATCAGTGCCGTTAAAGACCTTTACATTGGTGAATAAGATCTGCTGCGGGTTGTCCTGCGCTATGGCTTCCAAGCCGAAGAAGCCTATTAGGATGGCACAAATAGCCATCATTTTCATTTTATGTTTCATTTTATGTTTCAATTAGGATCCATGAACTTTCTTCCCATTAACCCAAGTTTCGCTCAGGTTAATTTTCGAGGAATTTTTTAGGGAACTGTTTTAAGAAATCTTCCTCAGTAATGGGTTCAAAGCGGCCTTTTTCCTCCACCGGATAACGGATTGGTTGGCCCGGATATACCCGCTGCACTTTAGAGTCCTTCACCACGATAGTACCATTGACGATCACGTAGGGAATACCCGTAGTGGGGCGCCCCTGTTCACCTTTTTTGTAGGTGGCGTTGTCGGTAATTTCTTCCGGATGAAAGATGGTGATATCGGCAACCATCCCTTCCTGCATCCGGCCTCGTACTTTCATAGACTCCAACCCTGCATCGCCCAAGTGCAAGGCCGGGTAATAAGCCGAATTGGCAATCATGTGCATCAGAGGGATGTCGTTTTCACGCGCCAGGCGGAACGCTTTTCCCCTCGTGCCGGTCGTCCTGGGGTGACCCGCATATGCTTCGTAGGGTGTGTCAAAAGTAGCGTCAGGGTCTCCCACGACAGCATCTGAGGCAATGGTCATGTGAGGTGTTTTCAACCATTCGAGGAGCCAGGGAGCCCGGATAGAGTAGTAGGCAATGACTAACTCGCCCGGATCGTCTTTGCGCGCCTGCAGGAACTCTTCCTTGGTATAGAACTTGTCCTTGGTTGGGCTATAGATACCGCCTTCTTCGACACTCGAGCCATAACTGTTGCCACCTGCCTCGTATACATCGGGCATAAAGAACTCGGCCGAAATCGCGGTGCTGGCACCCACATAGGGATAAGCTTCCGACCACATGTTCAAGCCCTGTTTCCGGGCAGCGGTCAGTTTCTGCTCGATCTCCCACCAGCCATAATCGCAGTTGTGCTGGTAGATCAACGGTGCACCGAGGGTCACCGCATTGGTGAAAACCTCGTTGAAACCCGTGGGGTGTTCGATCGGCGTCAGCGCGCTGGGATAGAAGCGGGCGTGAACCCCCGTAAGCCGGCCATAATGCGCTGCCGCTTTCTGCGCCAGGTACAGTTCATAGGTGGTGACACCTTCGCGCATGTAACCGACAGTACTACCGAGGCCGATCGCACCCTGGCGCAGGTCTTCATCGAGGGCCGCAATGATCCGGTTGAGCTGTTCAGGATTGCTACGGCTCACCGACCAACCCGGTGTGCCATCAGCGCTGGTTATGTTCACCAGCCGGGTCATTGCCAGGAAATCGACCGGTCCATCCAAGTCAAATTTGTCTTGGGCCTTTATATCGGACTCGTCATGCACCAGCATCCGGTTCAGCATATGGCTGACCGTGGTGCCGTAGTTGGTCGCGCGCTTGCCCTCCAGAGCCGCGTACCACTTGGAGATGTTTATTGCACCCGCTTCCAAATCCATGGCCGTTGTGACGCCGTCCCTGAGTCCTATCTTTTCACCCTGTGCATTGATGGCATGAAAGTGGGTATCGATGAATCCCGGCGCCACTACGTGACCAGAAGCATCGATGGTTTCTTTGCCTCTGATCGTTTCTGTGGTGATCAGGGCAATTTTGCCGTCCAAAATGCCAACATTCCGGATATCGTCAAAATTAGTTTCCGGATCCATGACCCGGCCATTGAGGATCACTGCATCAAATTCGGTATTTGCTGACACAGATACGGCATCGGATTGTGTACTACCGCCTCCTTGCTGATTGCAGGCGGTAAGGCTGGTCACCAAAAAAGCCAGGGCCAGCGCAAAAGGTCGAATTACATTTTCCAAATATTTTTTTTATTTAATGATTTTATTCCTGATCGCCTGGCCGGGATATACTCCTTTCAGCACCTTGGAGTCTTTTACCATGATAGTTCCATTCACCAATACATATGGGATCCCAGTAGAAGGAAGGGCGCCATATTGGGGTGTTGCATTGTCTTTTACGGTTTTAGGGTCGAAAACAGTAATATCGGCGTCCATCCCTACCTGCATACGTCCTTTTTTTGCCATCTGTTCAATACCATTATCTTGTAAAAATTTAGCTGGCATATAGGTCATTTTTGCAATGGCCAGGTTAATTGGCATGAGGTTATCTTCACGCACCAATCGAAGTATCCGAGCTCGCGTGCCAGCACCCCTGGGATGGCCATTCACCGATTCAAATGGCGTATCGAAATCCTCCTTTAACACACCATCTTCCTTGCCCACGTATACGAAGGCATCGCTGCCAATGATGCTGGTTGGGTGCGCAAGCGCCTTGTACAGATCTTCTTTTGTGGCGTTCTCGAAGGTGATCGGAGCCTCAGGTGTTTCCTTTACGAGCTTCTCGAAGCTCTCCTTGGTCTGCGGCTTCATGGTCGTCAAGTCAACAATATCGTGAAAGTCCCGGCCCATGTTCCGTTGATATTTACCCCCTTGCAGATAAGGTGCTGCTGCTATAGTACTCCCGTATGTATAGGCATATACCTCGGCGACCACCTGGTGGCCTTTCAAATAAGCATCATCGATCATCTGCTGGCAATCCCCTGACAGGGAAAGGCACTGAGCCGTCATATGTTGCACTATCAGGGCTCCACCATGGGCTGCTAAAGCCGCCATTGCTTCAGAAGTCCCCAAAAGCCCGCTTTGTGGTGGCACCTGGCTGGAATACCTGCCATGCAATCCCATGATCCCGCCGTACTTCGCGACGAGCTTCATGGCTGATTCAAGCTCGCGTGTAGTCAACCCCGTCGGCATATAGCCGGCAGTGGCTCCTACGCCCAGGGCGCCCTCCTTCAGGCCAGTTTCGTAAGCCGCAAGGATCTCACCTATTTGTTCATCGTTGGCTACTTGTGTAGACCATGCGGAAGTAATATGGCTCGCTGGTCCAAGGATTAAGTCACGGGCTGTATAGCCGTCCTTGGAAACATATTCCGGGTTGAGGATGCTTTCACGGGTACCCATGAAGCTAACAGTTGCACCGTAATTGGTCATCGACTTGCCTTCCATGGAATCGTACCATTTCGCAACAGGATAAACCCCGCCTTCCAGCGACATGGGCGTGGTTACTCCGTCCCGTAAATGCAGCCTCTGGCCGAACATGAAACCCGTATTGTGGCTGTGCGTGTCGATGAAGCCTGGGCAAACTATATGACCAGTCGCGTCAATGGTTTCCTTCCCTGTAATCTTTTCGGTAGTGATAATGGCGATCTTACCATCTTTAACTCCGACATGGCTGATGTCATCAAACCTGGTTTCCGGATCAATGACCCGGCCATTGAGGATGACCACATCATAATCCTGGGCCATTGCTCCGAAAGTGAAGCAGACCATTATTAGTAGTAAAATTTGATTTTTCATTTTGTGTTTCATTTTAAGTTGGTTTCTGTGTTGAGTAATATCTTTTTGTACATAAATTTTGAATACTAAGGGATCTTGAATTTTACCATGAATTGTAATCGGTTTGCTGTGCCCTGGGCTCCGTCTTTGTTGTTGCGAACCCCATACATGTATTCCACACCTGTGGAAACTAATTTATAAGGGAACCATATGAGATTGACGTGGAATGTACCCCCACTCTGAATATTGTCGTCGGTTTGGAATTGGGAATTGTCCAGGTCGGCCCAAAAAGCGGCAATCGTCGAATTGAAATCCTTTGACCAATAATGGTTATACCCTGCATAGGCCGTCCAATGCTGATTCATGTCCAGGCCATTGTTGGTGATCACGGCATCATTCGGAGAAAATTCAAACAACAAGACCCTGTGGCCAGAACCACTACCTGTGGTTGCGCCAAACATGACGGTGTTGAAGTTATTTTTGTCGAGGATGAAGCGACCAGTAAGGTTAAGGCCATAGCCTATTTTCTTGTCGTTGGGACCGGTTTCACCACCCTGCCAGTTCTGCTGGAATACATCAGCACCGAATTGGAGATGTGAACCTCCTTTGCTTTTCCATCGTATATTGCCAGCGAAATTGGGCATAGCCGGTCTGGCTTCTCCCTCCAGGCCAAAAACATTGTCGATATTGCTCTTAGGATCCTCAATACCTACAGCATAAGTAAAACGATCATTGATTCTATCCTGCCAACGGATCTGAGGGATCCTATCCCCATAAATACCGTCTCCACCACCAAAATCGATAATACCCGGTAAGGCTTCAAGGTCGGCATTGATCGACCAGTATTGCCCGGCCAGTACACGACCGACAACCCCGTAGGCATGACGTAACCTTGGCTGACGGAACAGGTCCGGATTATCTTCAAAGAAATCGAATTCAACAAAAATCTGTATGGGGAATTTCCAGCCATAACTTTTGTTTTCCACTACCGTTCTGAAGTCGAAATTAAGGCGCGTTTGCTTTGCGTGTAAGGTTGTACGACCATCTAAAAAAGATTCTGGTTCTCCTTCTACCGGAATTGTTGCACTTTCAAATTCCCACCGGGACCCGATATAATCAAAATCCTGAATAAAATCTAATTTTGCATAGCCACCAATCTTAAATCTACTTTTCGTTCCGGGTATTGGAATTGAGTTAGGAAACGAGTCATCAATGAGATCCTGACCCAATTTGACAATGGTATTGTCCTGCATTGGATTGGGAGCGCCCTGCACACCCGGTTCAATTTCTGTGGTATCGGATTCAGTAGGTGCTCCTGTTTGCCCTAATGCGATATATGTTACTCCAAAGAAAAGAACAACTACCAAGACTAGTCTTCGGGAATAGGTTGAGTTTGAATTTTTCATATTGTCTTCATCTTTAATTTGTTGTATACACAAGCATTAAAAAGAATTATTCTGAAGGAAACATGATAGACATTTTTCGGTAGTGACCGCTGTTACAGTGCGAAGAACATCAGCTAATATTTTAATTAAAGTCATCACATAAGATAACTTGTTACCATGAGTAGCACAACCCTCTAAAGTAGTATATTGGTAGTAGTGGGGGTTGGAAAGGTAAGGGAGAAAATACGTAGTAGTAAAATGAAGGTAAAGATGTGAACAGCATCTGACGCATTTGCAGAAAATTTAACCGTGCTGCTGCTTACGTATAACTATATAGGACATCAAGAAAAAGCAATTTAATTCGATACCATATTAATAACAATGTCAGTACATAAGGCAGGAACTCGGTTTAAATTACCTGTATAATCCTACATACTCGGATAAGCGATTGTCGATTCTTTACATCCAATTTACTGAAGATATTGGACATATGTTTTTTGACGGTTAATTCGGATATGAACAGCGCTTGGGCTATTTCCTTATTGCTAAATCCTTTAGCTAACTGGGTTATGACATCCTTTTCACGGTTCGTAAGCTCATTCCTGCTTTTGTTAAATTTCTTTGAATCAGCCTTTGTCAGCGTGGAATGTGCTGCTTTTTCAATTTTAGACACGGGTTCCTTCCCAAAGGCATCCAGGATTGCCGTTGTATAGTAATCCGCTCCGTATATGTTCGTATATTCTATGAGAAGCTCCTTGATGGGACGACCAAGATCAAGAAATGACCTGATATAGTGCCCTGGTTTGGAAATCTGTATTGCTTCATACATGGCATCAAGGGCCTTTTGTTTTTGGTTCCACATCCAGAAGAATCCAGCCCTATAAATGAACAGAGAAACAGCAAAATGTATATGATGGATTGATTTATTCAATGTAATCAGTTCCTGTAATTTAGCTTCCGATGCTTCATAATCGCGGCGATTTACAATCAAATTAAATCCAACAATTAAAGGGGATATGAACTCCCAGGTAGGAGGACGAAATCTAAAATTCACATCTACGGCCAAGCTTTCTGCCAGATTAAAATCCCCCTGTTTTAATGCAAGCTCTACCTTTGCCACTTGAATGAAATTAATAGCATCTCGGCTATTTCTATTGATAATATACTTTTCAGCTTCATCGATGATTTCCCATGCTTTTTTTGTGTTGCCATAAACCATCTCGACGAATGATCCGATTATGGCACATTGGGCATAGTAAAAAGGTCTCAATAAATGACGCTTTTGATAGGCTAGTTGGTAATACTCAGGGAGATCCTCAAGCTTATTTCTTTGATAACAGCTGAATAGATGAAAATACACAGCTACATTAGATACTTCAGTATTCACACTTTCCAATAGTCTCATTCCATATTTTGCCACTTTTTGGATCAATCCAAGATTTCCGTTAATTATGCTCAACAAGCCCAGGGCTCCATTATACCTGGATTTACTTATCAGGGAATAATCATGGCTTCTATATTTTTTGAAAGTGCTTATATATTTTGAATCCTTTCCACTGAAAGTCTCGCCAATGGATTGGCCCAACAAAGCGTAAAACTGTATAAATGTAGCTTCTGATGGTAAAGTCGCAAGAGCTTCCCGGGCATAAGAAATGGCCTGCTTGAAGTCTTGATTATTTCTGATAGCACAAATCGATTGGAGTGCCTTGATTTCACCTATAACCAATTTTTTATCCGGATCGTTGTCCTTCATTTCAGAAACCAGTTCCATAATCCTCTCCGCCAGAATATCTACTTCCTCCCAGTTACTCAAATACTCCTCACAAAATGCTTTTGTTGTGAGTAATAACGGGGAGTTGTAAATAGTTTCTTTCGGAAATCTCAGAATGGTTTTATTAAGGAATGTCCAATTTTCATTTTCCATTTCCCGATAGCGATATTTATTAAAAATCTTTATGGCAAATGCCATATCCCGGGAAGAAATAGCATGCTTGACGGATTGAAAAAAATAACCGTGTTGATCAAACCAGCAAGCCGCTCTCTGATGCAGCTGCGAAATCTCTGCCGGGGATTTTATCTTCTTTAATTGTAGAAAGAGGACATCTTTTAATAGCTGATGGAAACGATACCAATTTTTTTCCTCATCGATGGCAACTATAAAGAAATTTGATCTGGTTAGGTCGTAAAAAGTATTAATCTCGTTATTCTTCAAATCAATGTTCTCGATTTCTGTCGAGCTGACATAATCGACTAAGTCCAAACTAAATTCATCCAAAATTGAGCAAACCAGTAACTTTCCCAATGACGCTTGCGGAAACATCCCATGGAGAAAATGCCTGAAATAATCGGTAAATTCTGGCCATTGTACTAATGTTGCACCTTCGATTTTATCAAATGAATGCTGGTTAACATCCTTTAAAAAAAGATATCTGACACCCGCAATCCACCCTTCTGTTATTTGCAATATATGTTGTGCGAACTCTAACTTTAATTCTTCCTTTCTTGTTATTCTGTATAATTCAAGAATCTCATCAAGCTTAAAAGTCAGATCGCCATCACGGATTTCATGCATCTGATTGTATATACGCATTCTATCCAGGATCAATGGCGGATCCCTACGTGAGATAAGGACCAAATGAAGTGTGGAAGGAGGGTATTCTATTAATTCGCTAAGGACTTGGTGTATCAGTTTATCCTTGATCCATTGATAATCATCCAACACTAAAATAAAATTATCATGAAAGTCAATAAGTTCATTCGTCAGTATCGCTATTATTTTCTTCACATCGGGTAATGCCTGGAAATTGATTTTCTGCTGAATATTTTTGGAAAAACCAGGAGAAATTTTGTCGATTGCATGAATAAAATAGATGAGGAACGTATTCAAATGATCGCAATCCTGATCAAGGGAAATCCATGCGTGTTTAAGGGTTTTGTTTTCCAACCATTGACTGACCAATGTAGTCTTTCCAAAACCCGCAGCCGCCGAAATGATTATAAGTTTCTGGTCACTATTGTCCTCAAGTCTTTGGATCAAGTCATCTCTACGGACTAATTCCTGGCCTAATTTTGGCCGAGAAATCCTGGTTTTTAAATACAAGTCCATATTTAATGTATTATTGTATTTCAGGGAATTAACTTAAGCCCTATTTAGTGTTACTTAGGAATAAAATATAAATTATTCCTAAAACTATGACTACCCTTGAGATCCACAGAAAAAATATTGGGTATCGAAGTGCCCTACTTTCATACCGGGGAGATTGAATCTACGGCCATTATATTTCTACACTGCAATAGAGGTTCCGGATTAATATTTCGAAGTTTACTGACATCAGGTATTTCGCGATAGTATACATTGATAGCGCCAAAAACAATCGTACTTAGCCTCTGGTTTTCCTCCATTGATTGGGATTTTAATCCTCGATCTGACTTTGCAAGGTAGCCTATGGCATTGGAAAGTATCCTAATGAAAGTTACGATTTTTCCTTCTCACAGGGATTTGGAGAAGGATGGCTAAGTCAACACAGGAAATTCACTCACCAACGAGCAATATGGATTTATGATGTCATCTTCTTTTTTTGTGTTAATTTTAAAAGAACACCAAATCAACCCAAAACCCAATAAATAATTGGTTCACAAATCGTCAACACAGACATTGGAATTACGGAATACCCTATAAAA
>CALAZS010000196.1 GCA_937926265.1 uncultured Gammaproteobacteria bacterium | reverse complement strand
ATATTATATGCAAATTTGACTGCAAGCTTCTGTATATTATTTTTCTTACACGGTTGCGTTAAGCAGTTTCAAGTTCCCGATTCAGAAACTAGCGCTATGAAAGATTTCCAGCGAGTAGTGGTTTATGGCAACGTCAGACCTTGGACCAAAACGAAAATCAACATTAACAAGGGCGACCAAATTTTAATTATTGCATCAGGTTCGGTAACTACTTGGCCGGGGCACAGCCACAGCGTTGATCTGCCGCCTCACCGGAGACTTGTCATGAAAATCGGTAAAAAGGGCATTGCAAGCTCGGCAGTTGGCTGGAACAACCAAATGCTTTTTCGATCAACCGAAGAGGGTCTCTTAATGTTCTGTGTAGAGATTGGGACTCACTGGATGAAAAAGGCAGGCCGGTCATGGAAGTATATTGTCGCGTCTCGGGCTGCGACTATTACGCTGATAATAGAGGGCACTATCAGATCGAAGTTTTTGTCTTTTCAGATTCCGCTGAAGATGAAATTATAAATACCTTGAAAAAAATAGCAGAAGCAAATCCTGACGATGAAGAGTTACGTTCAGCAATTGAGGTTACTCTGTCAGATGTATATAGATACAGAATACTTGAAATCGCCTCCACGAAAGCCTCAAAAGAAATCAGTCAAACAAAAGAAATGATCAAAGAAATAAAGGAACAGGCGAAAGTAAATGAACCGTCTCAAGAAAGTATCTCTGAACTAAAATTTAGTGATTCGGACAATAAAAAAATTCAAGAATTAGAGCAAAAGCTTGCCAAACTTACTGAAACTTTAAACGAACTCGATAAACTTAAGAATGAGTTAGAAGAAGGCAGAAAACAAATAAGCGTTCTTTCTCAAGAATTAGAGGAAAAAGAAGAGTTAGAAAGGGACCTGAAATCCAAGTTAGAACATTTTGAAAATTCACCACCGGTTATCGTAATTGCATCACCAAAAGATAATAGTGAAGTGACAAGCAAAAAAGCGACCCTTTATGGTGTAGCAAAAGACGATAAAGGTGTAACTAAATTGGAGGTAATAATTGGCAACCAAGTTTCTCACGAGCCAATTGTAAGAGACCTAAAATTCGCAGAAGAGCCAGCGCCTAAACGAGTGGAATTTAATAAAACGATTAACCTTCAAACGGGTATTAACAAAATTGAAATTCGCGCGACTAATTCGGATAATTTGGTCTCCAAAGAAACAATTGTAGTTTATCGACGGGAATTAAAGAAAAACATATGGGCGGTCATTATTGGAATAGATGAATACCAGCACATACGAAAGCTGAAATACGCGGTAGACGATGCCCAGGCGTTCTACCGTCATTTTGTGAATTATATGCAACTTCCACAAGAAAATATCATTTTGCTAACCAATGAACAAGCAAATCTCACTACCCTGTGATGCAATGCCAAACGATTTATATGCTACCGCTCTGCCAATGAGTGAAATAAAAAAAATATTTGACAGGATAAAGTCCGATAGACTGATTTTTATCTGTGATGCCTGTTACAGTGGTGCCAGTGGCGGACGAACAATCAGTCTTACAGGGCTAAGAGCAAATATTTCAGATGTTTTTCTGGATCGAATTGTTAAAGGTAAGGGCAGGGTTATTATAACGGCCAGCGGCCCAAATGAGGTAAGTTCTGAAAGTGATGAGCTACAGCATGGGATTTTTACCTATTTTTTGTTAAAGGGGCTCCATGGAAAGGCTGATACAGACAATGATGGGCTTATTACAGTAGATGAACTGTACAAATATGTTTCAATTGAAGTACCCGATGCGACTAACCAAGAACAGCATCCAGTGAAAAAAGGATCTGTTGAGGGCCAAATTGTTATAGGCTACACCC
>CALAZS010000195.1 GCA_937926265.1 uncultured Gammaproteobacteria bacterium | reverse complement strand
TCAGCTCTTGCACAGTTTATTATTACTTAAAATAGAATTACGATAATTTGGAAATCCCATGAATAATTCCATACATATCTAAATATTCATATAGCCATCGGTGTATTCTGTATATTTCAATTCCGTCATTCCTATCACCAGCTTTATAGAGAAAGCCGTCTTTAGCAAGTCCCATATATTCACCAGACCCTCTATTAACGTATGCCGTTAATGTCTTTCTTCTTAAAAAATCTCCAAGTATTGCTTTTTCAGATCCAGACAAATTTTTGAGTCGATTTTTTATGAGAAATCTTTTACAGTATTTTATGAGGGTTGAAAATATCAACACAATCAACCTAATCAGCAGAATGTATGTAATTAATATACTCACACACCAAGCCACTAATGGGTAGTAATCAGTTGGGAGTAAAGTGTACTTATATAAAAAAATGATTGTTAATAAGGAAAGTAATATTGCAGCCAACACAGAGGTTCTTTGTTCTGTTAACCATTCGATAAGTCTTGTATATTTTATATTCAACTCAGATATCCTGATAACTAGGGCTTGCTGATTTATAGATAAACTATTGAATAAATTATCAATACGTGTTATTTCAATGGCCGTAAGTGCACGAAAATTCATCAATTCCCTCAAAAAACCTTGCACCTTTCGGTCCAGAAATCATGTACAAACACAATTTAAACCAGCATGAGTTCGTTGAATTTTCCTTGCCCTTCCAGGGGCAACTGTCGCCCGAGAACAAATGGGTGAAGTTAGCCGTCTTGATCCCATGGGAGAAGTTCGAAGGATGCTATAAGAAGAATTTCTCTAAGCGTGGCACCGGACATCCCGCGCTATCGGTCAGGATGGCGCTGGCCGCTTTGATCATTAAAGAAGAATTAGGTGTCAGCGACCGGGCATGTGTCGATCAGATCACCGAAAATCCTTATCTCCAGTACTTTTGTGGTCTAAAAGCCTTCATCACAGAGCCCCCGTTTGATGCTTCTTTGTTCGTTCATTTTAGAAAGCGCTTTCCGGCGGACGTGCTAACTCAAGTAAACAATGCCATTGCCCAGAAGATCAGTGCGCAGCAGCCCCCTCCCGAAGATCCACCACCGCCCGAGAAGGGTGGCAGAGGTACAGGCCCCGATAAGGAGCCACCCTCCAACCAAGGGCAGTTGCTGGTGGATGCCACCTGTGTCCCTGCAGACATCACATATCCGACGGATCTCAAACTCCTGAACAAGGCCCGCGAAAAGAGCGAGTGGATCATCGATGAACTTCACATGGCCCGTGGACGAGGGCATAAAAAGCCGCGAACGTATCGTCAGCGCGCCAGGAAGCAGTTTTTGTCGGTGGCCAAAGCCAAACGCATCAACCGTCAAAAGATGCGACGGTGTCAACGTCAGCAGTTGGGCTATTTGCGCCGCAATCTAAAATCCATCGACCAACTGGCCCGGTTCACGGGGCTGGGCGTGCTCAGCCGGCGCCAATACAAAGATTTGCTGGTTATCTCCGAGGTACAGCGTCAGCAGCAGTGGATGTATGACAATCGCAGCCGACGCATTGACGATCGGATCGTGAGTATCAGCCAGCCGCATGTACGTCCCATCAAACGCGGCAAGGCCGGATCAGATACCGAATTTGGCGCCAAGGTCAGCATCAGCCTTGTTGATGGAGTCAGCTTTGTGGACCGCATCAGCTGGGATAACTTCAACGAAGGGATCGATCTAATCACCCAGATTGAGGCCTTTCGAGAGCGGTTTGGATTTTACCCAGAGTCGGTTCATGCCGACAAGCTCTATCGCAATCAGGACAACCGGCGGTATTGTAAAAAGCACAGGATCCGCCTGTCGGGCCCCAAGTTAGGGCGGCCGCCGAAAGTGACAGAGGCCAATGCCCAGGCACTCAAAGCCGCCCAGAAGCAGGCCCGGCAAGATGAGATTGACCGCAATGCCGTTGAAGGCAAGTTTGGCCAAGGCAAACGGCGCTACAGCTTGAACCGCATCATGACCAAACTGGCGCACACCAGCGAAACGGCCATTATGCTAAGCTTTTTGGTAATGAACCTGAAACGGTGGCTCGCCACCTTACTTTTTTTCTTTTTTCAAAGAGCAATAATGCTGTTGAACCAAAGTGATTTTTGTATTGCGAGAGGGGAAATTCCCATAATGCGCCCCTCTGATGCTGCATAAAGCGGTTGTTCAGCAAAACTTAATTATTAGGTTTAATTCAACCATCTGACGATGGCCTGTTTTTTGCGATTATTCATTCCTTGGACGAACGAAAAAACCATAAACCCGCACAAAGGATAATTGCCATGATTGCATCCATCTCCTCGGAGGCCCTGG
>CALAZS010000194.1 GCA_937926265.1 uncultured Gammaproteobacteria bacterium | reverse complement strand
ATTTCAGACCTTCAGCCCAGGCTAAATCCAACTTCAAACCTTTAAATTCATACAAAAATGCCAGGCCAATTGAAAATAATTCATCAGAAGTCCCTTTTGTATTCCAGGCCTTACCATAATCAAGAAATGGTTTAACGGTCAAATCACCATAATCAGGATTTTTAACAAGTGGATATTCAAGCTCAAGATTAGTGTAAAAACCATTATCTCGAACAAGCTGGTTCTCCCTAAAACCTCTTACTGAATACATACCACCAATTGAAATATGATCCATAGACAACAGATTATCATCCGTAAATTGTCCAGTTAATCGCAAATTTAACTGGAAACCTTTATCTGCAAAAAGCTGGGCAAACTGAGCTTGTCCTATCCAGTAATTATAACTGACATCTGGAATACGGGTTGCTGAAGGTGCTGTAATATCATCTCTTAAATTTGAATCGGTGCTACTAAAGGTGGAGCGCAAAGCCATTACACGGTTTTCAGTGCGATAAATATACTCCTGCCAGAACATCCAGCTTTTGGTTTTCGCCTTGCCGGTTGGTTCGTTTGGTATAAATGAAAACGGGACACCATCAATTTTTGTTAAATTAGTTTCATATTGATAATCGACTCCAGCAGAAAGCTTATGACGTAATCTGTCAATAAACATATGATGCAAACCGATTTTTTTCGTCTCAAGTACACTGTCAAGAAATAGCGAAGCAATCGGTTCTTCTACCAGGGAAGTATTGCTGCGATTTATACTTGCACTTAACCCGGTACCCGTGAAGTTGACTGGCACATTCCAAAGCAGGTTGTAACTGTGTCCGGGTTCGCCTGTAGCTGAGCCTTCCAGAGAAAAGGCAAGCGTATCACCACGACCTGTAATATTACGCACACGTCCATTAAGACCTATGGCCTCAGCTCCAATAGACGGTGCCCTGGAGTTATTTAAATAGGCAAAAAAATCAAAAGGCCTTGATCGGTGAACATCCAGATCCAGTAAGGCCTCCCCCCTGTTTTCTCCGGGAATAATTCTGGCATTTAGCCTGTCAAACAGTGGATCATCGAGTAATACCTGAAAATTTTCCCTTAACTGATTAACATTTAAAAAATCGCCGGTATTTTTTGACAGTCTGCTGGATATATATCGTTCATCCAACCTTTCATTGCCTGTAATGTTAATTCCGGTCAGTCTACCTTCAATTACAATGAAGCGAAGCACACCTTTATTAATGGCAGGCCTGTCAAACACTAAACCGGAATTAATAAAGCCCTGCTCAATATAATAGCGGGTCAGCCTCTGGCGCAGCATTTCAAGATCAGCTACTGTAATTTCATGTCCTATGTAATCACTGGATTCATTCAATAGTTCTGTTTCTGTGATAAGCGTGTTACCGGAAAAACGTATTTCTTTAACGAGGATTTTTTTCTCGCTATGGTCTTGTGTGACTGCTGGTTTTGAAACAGGCAACTCAGGCAAAATGAACGGCAAATTCTCGCTGTCTTTGACGAATTCGGGCTTCTTAAGTTCAGGCAATATGGACGGTTCGGTAAGTGTTTCTGAAAACAATGAACTCGAAAATAAAATAAAGCATAGAAATAAAAATAAAGTGAAAGTATTCGTCTTGATTAGCATATTACAAAACACATTTTACACTGGAAGATGATTTCTCAGGGGCATCACCGATAACGGAAAGCGGTTGTTCCGAGGATTCAGGCAAAGACCCTCGACCAGCCAAGCTAAATGAACTGCCATAAGTGGTTTCACAGGGGTTGCGGCCCAGTCCTCCAGAGTCAAAAAATGGAATATCCAACACATTTAAACTGCCACTGAGGTCAAGGTCAGGCGCCGTAATATCTATATTACCGCTAACGCCGTCCGGGGCAGCAGCCTGAATAACATTAAAACCATAATACCCGGGAACAAATTCAAATTGTTCATCGCCACCGGTGATCAAACTATTGGCACTGGCAGCAAGTACCGGCACCTGGATAAGGATATCGCCACCAAACGCATCATTTGCAACAGTATTAGCCTGGATGAAGCCGGTATTCAAAACCAGTGAATCCATGTCTATTAAAATATCACCGCCATTGCCAGTGATACCATTAACAGATGTAGTAATGACGGAATTATCAAGAAACAAAAGCCCGGAACCGTTAATTGAAACCTGACCACCATTGCCATCCTCAGCAGCAGTGAGTACATAACCGGATGTCATTTTAAACTGGCTTGAAGGGCTGATGATGATATTGCTGGCATCAACATTGCCGGTCGAAGCGGCAGTAATAACCGCTTCATTAATAAAGATCTGGTTAGCATCAACTACAAGACTGGATGGTTCTATTACACTGGCATCCAAAACATTGGCGTTATTTTCAATAGATATTGATGCACCATTATCAAGACTAATTTTTTCGTCAACATGAATAAGTAGTGAACCAGTTTGTCCTGAAGAGTCTATTTCATTGCCAGCAGAGGCAATAATTGATGCATTCAGGCCCTCCATCAGCAAGCGCTGCGAAACGATATTAATAGAACCCGCTTTACCGGGTCCAAAAGTGCTTGAACTGATATTCCCACCCTGCTTTATATGCAATGTTTCCGCAATTTCAATATTGATAGACCCTGCATCACCCGTACTCTCAGTATCACTACTGATCGAAGCCGTACCATAAATACCGTCAATAATCAGATTACCCGATTTAACATTAACTGTGCCGGCATCACCTTGGTCAAAAGCAGTAGAGTTAATGAAGGCGGTATTAGCAAGTTCGATATTACCTTGGTTATGAATGGTGACATCGCCGCCAGCACCTGCTCCCTGGGTTTGACTGGTGATACCCGTAAAATTCAAACCAGGTTCATTATTGATAAAAAGATTATAGGACTCGACAAATACTGTGCCAGCATTCCCCGAACCAAATGTCACAGAACTGATAAAACCTTCATTCTCAATAAAAATATCGTCGGTCACTTGTAGAAAAACACTGCCGGCATCGCCAGGACCATAGGTATCACTGAATATGCCGGTTAATTCTTCCGCTCCGAAACCGTTAATAAATACATCTGAGGACGTTATAAGAACCTCTCCTGCAGCACCACTGCCATAGGCGGCTGAACTCACTGTTGCTCCTTCTTCAAGATAAAGATAATC
>CALAZS010000193.1 GCA_937926265.1 uncultured Gammaproteobacteria bacterium | reverse complement strand
CGAGCGCCAAACCCGAGAAAGCATCCAACACTGCTCGTGTTTCGAGGATGTAGCGTCGTTCTAAAGCACGGGAAAAGTGGCGCGATGCCACATCGAGCTCATTGGTTTGCAAGTGGGCGCACCCCTCGAGGTAGTCGCTCCAGGCCTTGTGGTTCTGGAGGCGATTTATGGCCGCCACTCTGCGGAATCGCTTCGCTTCGGCGAGGGCGTAAGCCAGATCGCCGGACAACAGGTGGATGAGAACCAGCCCGCCGATCAGCTTCGCGAAGTAAACACCTTCCTGTGTGGTGGCAGCTCGGATCCGATCCTCCAGTGCTGTGACCGCCAACTCCTTGTCGCCGGTCATGCAGCGGGCCAGGCCGAGCGCGAGCTCGGTCTCACTTTCGACATACCGTTCCTTGGAGCCGAGTATCGAACGAGCTTCTTCAAGATGACGACGACTCTTCTCGGCCTCACCTGTCCAGTACGCAATGCTACCCCGGAAGAAATCGAGCTCTCCTGCCTGTTCGGTCTCAAGCGTTCGATCGCCGGCAGCTGCCTCGCAGTGCTGGATTAATACCGGAATCCGCTCCAGTTGGAGTCGGCAGTACGCGACCCAGCCATCGGTCATAAGAAGCGATGGTCGCTGCCGCTTGACCTCTGGGGGGAGCATTGCAAGCCATCCCTCAACAACATACCACCGGTCGGCATTGAACTCGTTGGGCCGGTGCCGCTCGACAATCTCAGCCGCCCGCACGTGATCTTCGGCTGCCAAGGCATGCTTGATCGATTCAGTGATCAATCCCTGGGATTCGAACCATTCGCTGGCTGCAGCGTGCAGAGTATTAATATCGCCCGCAGAATAATTCCGCTGGAGTTGCCTTTTAAGCAGATTTTGGAAAAGGTGGTGGTAACGGAACCATTGGCCTTCTGCATCCAGACCGATTAAAAAGAGATTCTTTTTTTTCAATTGAGTAATAAATTGCCAGGCATCATTTTGCGTATCTCCCGGCACGACGCCGGTTTCGACCATGGCATCGTACAACGGGGCGCAGAATCGGTCCAGTATCGAGGTTTTTATAAGACCGGCCCTAAGGTCAGGGGGCTGGCGTGCAAGGACCTCACTAAAAAGATACTCCATCACGTATTGAGTACCCCCCTTGAATTCAGGCGGTATGGTTTTTAAATCACCCCGGTGCTGAATAGAAAGGGCGGCCAGGCGCAGACCGGATACCCACCCCTCTGTTTTTTCCGTCCAGGTGACAGCTAAGTCGTCGGCAATCTGCATTTTCATTATCTGTTGCAGATAAGCCGCTGTTTCCGCCGCTGTAAATCGCAGATCCTGAAGGCGAATTTCGGCAAGTTGGCTACGGGCACGCAAGGCGGCGATGCTTAACAAAGGGTCCCGCCGACCGATTAAAACCAGGTGCATGGGCTGCGGTGGGTGGCGGAGCAGATCCTTGAGGAAATGGTGCACCGATTGTTCCTGAATGCAATGAATATCATCCAGCACCAGGATGAAATCCTGCTCGATCGCGTCCAGTTCATTAGCCAGGGTGCCCACTAAAGTTGAAAGGGGTGGCAAGGTCGGAGCATCAACCAAAGTGCTAGCCGCATTGACGGCATTCGGGCAAATGGTCTTAACAGCAGCGATAAAATATGAAAGGAACTGACGCAGGTCATTGTCATTTCTGTCCAGGGATATCCAGGCGCTTGGCTGGTCGCACCTATCCAGCCAGCAACTCACCAGTGTACTTTTCCCGTACCCGGCCGGAGCCGAGACCAGCGTTAACGGCCGCTCGAGTTGCTGGTCAAGATACTCTGACAACCGCGTCCGATGCACATAGTCACCGGGCGCGGGGGGCCGGTGCAACTTGGTGCGTATGATTATGCCGATGTTTGTCTGATCTGTCATGTTTCAGCTTTTTCTGTGTATCTTTAGACCTTAAATGCGTGACCAGACCATCAAGGCCTTGCAATAACACTTTTCAGCAACTGTGACACTCTGCCCATACAGTAGGTTCGCACCTACTGATATGATGAATTATGAAATAATGATGGAAAGATCAATATGAAGGGGCTAAGGAGTAAAATTGCATAAAGCACCAGCTAATCA
The DNA here is from genome assembly GCA_937926265.1 of uncultured Gammaproteobacteria bacterium. GTDB lineage: Bacteria > Pseudomonadota > Gammaproteobacteria > Chromatiales > Chromatiaceae > JABDQZ01. Next base: position 1,044 of record CALAZS010000193.1, on the reverse strand, counting down.
GACAAATTTTGGTTTGCCTGAAACTGGAGGTTTTGGGCCAAAATCATCCGATTGCAGATACTTGCTATTACTCGCAGATCTTTTGCCAGTCTTCATAGCTGCGATATTAAATACCAATTCAAAATCTGCTACGGGCTGCGATGCAATCGATTAGTCTGTGTCAGTTAACCTGCATCGATAGATACGTAACAGGGCACTTATATTCAAGTGGCAGAAGATTATCATTTTTGTCTGAACAGAATTTAACTTATTTGGAGCGTTTCATCATTGGAATACGGTTGACAGGCTATGTGGAGTCAGATAAAGGTTCGTATGCGAAGGAACTGTTATCATGACGGAACCTAAAAACTCGTTGCCGGACTGTACTATTTTCTGGCTGGCCAAGGCCTATCAGAAGGCCCACGGGGACTTCAAAGAGGTTCTCAAGCCCTATGGCTTGACCAACTTGCAGCATTTAGTTTTAGAGGGGCTCTGGTACCAGGAAGGGCAGACCGCGGCCGAGTTGGGCAAGATGCTGGTGCTGGACAAGGCCACATTGTCCGGCGTTCTGGATCGCATGCACGAAAATGGATGGATCGCGAAGCGGCGCGACCCGGACGACCGGCGGGTGGTGCGGCTTTTTCCGGCGCCCAAAGCAGAGAGGTGCAAAACCGAACTGATTGCCTTGCGGCGTGACGCCAACGAGGCGCTTTTGGCCGATTTCAGCATGGAGGAGCAGGTTCTGCTGAAGCGGATGCTGAAAGATTTAACGGGTATTGCGGTCGGCTGAAAAATTTTTGGGATAAAGGTTCGTATGCGAATTAAACAAGGGTCCAAGGATTCGAGGGTTCAAGGATTCAAGGTGAATAAAACCAAGGGGTTCAAGGACACAAGGATTCAAGGATCCAAGGGTTAAATCAGGCCTCAAATCAGCATTATACTCGACCCCTTGGACCCATGGCCCCTTGAACCCTGCCCCAAATACCAGCCACAATGGCATGCCCACCCATATTTAACCATATTTTGTACAAAGCTAACATTTTAAGGAGAAGAAGCCATGCTGTT
>CALAZS010000192.1 GCA_937926265.1 uncultured Gammaproteobacteria bacterium | reverse complement strand
GATCAGAAATGATCTGCATTAAACGTGATATAACGTTGACCCTATACTGATTATTAACTATTTTCCGATGCAAAACAGACTCCAACCTGAAAACCTTACCGCCTAGCTGCAGATCAATCTCCAATCGGAAATAGTCGCTAGATACTGAAACTGGATCATATTCATCAATCCTGACCAAATCCGCAGCTTGCTCAGAATTATCTAACTGAAGAAGTTCGGCCAAAGAATTGTAAAACTCTCTTTTACTTGACCAGGGCTCTTCATTCCTTATTTCTATCAATGAGCCAGCAATTGACTCATCAATATATTCACTTAATGACATCAGCACCAAAGCTGGTGCTGTATTCACATTAATCTGACGCACAGAGCGGGGCAATAATATAACCCAAGGAGATAACATTTTTATGACAGATTCATTATAACCCTGCACCAATAGCAGCTCATGAAGACTGATCATCTCCCCATTAGCTGTTCTATATGGCATATCAGACAGTTGGTATTCTGGCGACTCAGCACCCATTCCCGAGATTTGCTCATCACCATCCTGCCAGTCAATTAATGCATCAATTTGAGCATCTGATAGTGAGATTGAGGCAAGATCAGAAAGACGCCGTAAAAGCGCATAATCAGATCGGGGCGACGTACGAGCAAGCTCATACGTATCTTGTTTGAAGTCAGTGAATCGGTTTAGATTGACTCGTGCCTGTAAATCAACCAGACGTCCACTGAGCAACCCTTTCTCAACGGGAATTGATGTCAACACCTTGGCCCAATCTTCATTCAGGCTGTCATAATTTGAATCTTTTTTATCCTGAATTAGAATTTCAGATACCCAGTCTTCAGCACTCAGACCTATTAATATGGCTTGATCGGCAAGCATGGCCTGAAACAAACGCTCCTGAGCCAAATTCTGACGATAAAAAACATTTGCTAATATAGATAAAACAATAGTTGTAATTAGAAGTACACTAATAAGTGCCATGCCTCTCTGTCGTTTCATTCAGCCAACCCAACAATTTTTTTGCTAATACTACTTCCATCAAAAAAATTTATGGTTATCTCAATCATTCGAGGCATCTGGTGAAGCGGAAGTAATGAAATATCATTATTCAATTGCTGCTTCTGTATAGGCCAAATGTCAATCCAAACACCATCCTCAGTCAAATACATTACTTCCCAGGATTCAACATTGGACAATAAAACTTGAATGTCTGGCTCTGAAGCAGGATCAAGGTCAAGCACAGGCCAGGCAAGTCGCTGTATTTGACCCTCCCGGGAACGGTATAACACCCGTTGTAAGCCACCCGGTGTTACACCTGCAACTGGAGGTAAACCTCCACGAATAAAACGCAAACCATCTTCTTTTGTACCTTCAATCGCTGGTTGATAACCCCCAAGAGCATCTCGATGCACACGATTTCTAATGTGATAAATATCCTGAAAAATAATTGACCATGCCAAGATAAGCTTGGATTCTTTCGAAGAAATTTCTGCTAATCGAGTATTATTATCGGTTAGGGTATTAAACAGCTGAAAAGCAGACGACATAATAATTGCAAAAAGAAATAGCGAAACCAAAACCTCTATAAGCGTGAACCCCAGCTGTTTGCCATTGACTGAATTTGGCAACAACATATTCATTTAACACTAAACAAAACAATAGAAGTTTGTGTTGATGGATCAGCATTGGTCTCGGCTATTACCTCTACGCGCTGCAAGCTATTGTCGAGTGTATCAGTGCGTTTTGTTGTTATTCTCCATTCTTCAGAAAAAACATTATTCTTGTCAACAACCACCGTTGAATCACCTCTCCCCCAGTGTGCCTGCTGATACACTGCCATTGCTCCATTCCAGGCTACCCAGTTACCCTTATAACGCGTAGAAAAATGATTTTGCTGATCGATATATTGACCAATGGCTAGTTGTGCACTGGTTGCAACAAATGCCAATACAACCAGCGCGATGAGCACTTCAATTAATGTAAAACCCGAGCTTGGCCGCAACATCGCTTTTTATTTAACCCGTTCCCCAGCAGGCCATACAACTGGAACAGATTGATCTGCGTCAGAAAAAACAAGTTTGATGGTTGGTGTGACTTGGCCAGTTGGAAGAAACAGATAATTATCAGCCTGAACACTTTCCTCAACAGCACTTATCACTATAGTATTTGGAATTGTGGGTAGTTCGATATCTCTTACATCCAGCCAGTCATTTTCATTCCATAATGCCAAATCGAATTTTCCGTTAATTAAAGAAAGACGATAACTCCTATTTTCCAGAGAGGCATGGGCGGACAAATTATTTAACCACTCAATTGTACGATCACGGGTATCGAAAAGATTACGCTCTGTACCTTTGCCTAATGCAAGCATCGCCATTCCTGCCGAAACCGAAAGAATAATCAGCACGACCATTAACTCGATAAGAGTAAAGCCATGTTCTTTAGAAGACCTAAAATGCATAAAAAACTATTTCAACAACCAGTTTCCTATATCAGCATCACTTCCAGTACCACCTTCCTGGTTATCTGCACCGAGTGAATATATATCGAACTTCATCCCATTCTGACTGGGAATACGGTAACGATAATCATTACCCCATGGGTCCTCGGGTAAGCGCTCAACATAGGGGCCACGCCAACTACCCATTCCTTCAGGCTTGTTAACCAGAACAGACAATCCCTCGTTGGCACTTGGAAAATTCAGGTTATCTAGGCGGTACATCTTAATGGCACTTTCAAGCGCTCCAAGGTCATTGCGAACCTTTACCTCCCTCGCTTGATCGGGACGATCTCCCACAGATTGAATAACCAAAGTTGCTAGAATCCCTAGTATCACGATAACCACCATGATTTCGATTAAAGTAAAGCCGGATTGTTTGTTTTTTTTCATCATTAAATCTTCCTATTTAAACCATCTGATTCATTTGCATGATTGGTGTTAAAACGCCAAGAATAATCACCATAATAATCCCCGCTATGACTATCAGAAGCAGAGGGTTCAGCAATTTCAGCAAAGTATCTACTTCCGATCTAATCATTGCCGCATAATAGTCTGCGATACGCTGCAACATTGACTCCAAGTTACTGCTCGCTTCACCGCTGCCTATCAGGTGAAGCATGAAACCAGGAATATGAGACTGCTCACTCAAAGCTGAATGTATGGTTTCACCCTCTTGAACACGCCTTGTTGCCTTGTTTAGGGTTTCACGCAGCGCCAGATTGGAAACTCCGGCATTAGCAATTTTCATTGCATGAACTGCTGGTACCTGGCTCGACAGCAGCAAAGCCATGCTGCGACACCAATCACTAAACACAGCTAGCTTGAGCCAGTGGTTCAGCTTGGGTACTTTCAGTAGAACTGAATGCCAACGCAATCGCCTTTCTGGATCACGCAGGCTCCAGATAAAACCTGCCAGCATGAACAGCAGAAAAATCAGCAAATAAATACCATAAACAATTAGAAAATCGCTAACCGAAATGACCATTGTAGTGACTGCTGGCAACTCAGCTTTCTGGCTGATAAAGATACTGGTATTTCCTCCTCAAGAAAATGATTGATCTCGTATA
>CALAZS010000191.1 GCA_937926265.1 uncultured Gammaproteobacteria bacterium | reverse complement strand
GATCTTCTGGTAATGGGTCTTTTGGCATAGCTAACTCAACCTGTCTTCAGGGTTGATCATCATGACCAACAATAGTCCGGATTTTGATCAAACGGGATTAACACCAGCTGGCACCATGGTTAGCGTTTTCACGCTTTAACAGCTCATCAATGTTGGCTTCAACTATGCGGTAACCGACATTGCCATAAAGTACCTGGCGGCCTTCATTAAGCACGAAACTTGGACTGCCTTTCACACAATGTTCACGCTTGAGCTCATCATCAGCATAAAGCGCAGCATACGCTTCGCCATTCTCGATAAAGCTGTTCAGTTGCTGCCAATCGATACCTGCCCGCTCTACCAGGGGTTTTAATTTATCGATGCGGGAAATATCCTGATTGAACTCAAAGAATGCCTGCCTGGTCAGCCACATTAACTGCTCAAAGCAGGTTCGCCCATCAAAGCCGTCAATGCGCTGTGCATCGATCAACTCTTGTTCCTGCATTAACCAGGCCGCTTTTAATACGACATGCGGCGTGATAGAGCTGGCCGGTTTGCAATCCAGCCAGAGTTTCTGGTGGCAATCGACGTGGTCCCATTGCCCGGCAACATGATTTAAATGCTTGTTAAAACCTTCAAACCCGCCTTTTTCAGACCAGTTTTTTTCGATGTTTTCCCTGGCACAGCCAAAAATAGGAATAAAACGGTATCGCCATTCTATCTTGTCGCCAAAGTGCCTTATGAGTTCATCAACCCTGACCTGGCCTCCATAGGCCCAGATACATAAAACATCGCTAAAATAGTCGATTGTCACCATGGCTGTTATTACTGTTGTTTCATCAGGCCAATCATTTCCTGCATCAGCTTTTCGATATTTGCCAGGCTTTCTTCCATGCGCTGCATGTGCGCCTGCTTCTCAGCCATACGTGCTTCTTTTTGCTTTTGTCTTTGCTGATGCTGCTCCTGGCGGTCCGCCATCTTTTGCTTCATTTCCTTGCCATGGTTTTCACAGAACTTTTCTTTTTTCCCGGCATTCATTTTCATCTGCTGCTGTTTGGCTTCAGCCATAGCCTGACGCCTGGCCTGCATTTCATGCATTTTTTTCTGCTTGTTTTCCATCATGCGTTGCATCATTTCAGGATTCACCGGAGGTGCCGGATAGTAATTATCCTGTACAGGTGGCATTGGTGGCTGAGCTGGCTGGCCATACATCATTGGTGAAGGCGCCATACTATTTTGAGCCATTGCCAGTTGAGTCGTTACCAGGCCTGCAACGAGAATGGAAGCCGCTAAAAGGGAATTTTTAATAACAGATTTAAATGACATGTGATTCTCCTGAGTGAAAAAAGTCATGACCAATAAGCAAAATACAAACGCAATGATTACACTAAATTATTTGAAAGCCAAAAAAAAGACCTGCCAAAGCAGGTCTTTCGGGTATCAATGAAAATACGTCAGTTCATGACTTATCTGAACCCAGTTTCAAGCGGTTCAGCCAAAAAAGATTTCCTCCATCCCCCTATAAATCAGGCTGTAAATCAGGAATTAACATATATTTCGACCGTTTGCCTTATTGCTGACAAATCAGACTGTCATATTTTGGCCGATTATATAAAAAACACAAACAGCATTAACTAATACAAGTAGTTAATAATAAAGCAATAAATAACTCTATTGATTTCAGTCAACCCCTTTTCAGGTCTCCCCTTGAATACAAACTCTTATATGCTATTAATCTGGTACCAATAACATAATGGCCGGGTAAATGGATATCGAAAACCTTTTTCAGGATGTCAGGCAGCGATTAAACAATCACTATGATTCTGAAAAGTTGCTGTTACTCCAGGTTCTGCAACTGGCAAACCAGAAAGGCATGCAGTTTACGACTGACTTTTTTTCCTCTCTTTCTGAAAGACTCTCGCTTCCTGCGACCGAGATCAAGGGTATTGCCAGCTTTTACAGTTTTCTGGATAAACCCAGGAACACCCAGTACGACATCCGTATCAGCGACAACATTACAGACCAGTTTCAAAACAACGCATACGTTATAAATACTTTGCAGGAAAAATACGCAGATAACCCCAAAGTCAATATCGCAACGACTTCCTGCATTGGTATGAATGACCAGGGGCCGGCAATGCTGGTAAATGGTTATACCATACCCAACCTCGGTCCAGGTACGCTTGAACATGTATTTAGTTTGATCGATGACAACATTCCATTAACCTCCTGGCCCAGTGAACTGTTTACAGTTGCGGATAACATCCAGCGCAAAGATATTCTTTTGAATGATGTTAGTGGTAATGGTACCTCTCTTAACAAGCTAACCAATGCTGAACCTGACGAAATTTTATCCATCATTCAAAACTCAGGTTTAAGTGGACGCGGAGGTGCCGGCTTTAGCACCGCCAGCAAATGGCGTTTGTGCAAACAGGCAGAAACAGAAAATAAACATGTAATCTGCAATGCCGATGAAGGTGAGCCCGGCACATTCAAAGACCGTGTCCTGCTGAACAGTTATGCAAACCAGTTCATTGAAGGCATGACACTTTGTGCAGGCATTGTTGGTGCCAGCCAGGGCTATATTTACCTGCGTGCTGAATATCTTTTCCTGTTACCAAAACTCAATGCAGTTTTACAGAAACGCCGCGACGATAACCTACTGGGTAATAACATTCTTGGTAAAAAAGGTTTTGATTTTGATATTGATATTCATTTGGGGGCTGGTGCCTATATCTGCGGTGAAGAGTCAGCTTTGATCGAATCACTTGAAGGTAAACGAGGCATACCCCGCAACCGCCCGCCTTTCCCTGTCACACAGGGTTATATTAACCAGCCGACAATAGTGAACAATGTAGAAACATTCTTGGCTGCTGCAGGTATTGTTGAACACGGGGCTGACTGGTTTAAAAATACAGGCACGGAAAAGTCACCGGGAACAAAACTTTTGAGTATTTCAGGTGACTGCAAAAAGCCCGGCGTTTATGAGTTTCCTTTTGGCACTTCAATCAAAGATATTCTATCTGCATGCGGCGCCAGTGACACGCAAGCGGTTCAGGTAGCCGGTGCGGCCGGACACATGGTTGCTCCAGATGAATTTGATCATGCCATCAGTTTTGAAGACTATGCCACCGCAGGTTCTTTTATGGTGTATGACCATAGCAGGGACTTGTTTCAGGTAATCAAAAACTTTGCTGACTTTTTTAAACATGAAAGTTGCGGCTTCTGTACACCATGCCGGGTAGGTACGTCACTGCAGTCAGATTTAGTCGAAAAACTTGTTGAAGGAAATGCCAGCAGCTATGACATCAATGAAATCAAGTCGATTGCCAAACTCATGCAAACCACCAGTCACTGCGGTCTTGGTGCAACGGCTTCAACAGCAATTTTGGATCTGATTGAAAAATTTCCGCAGCTGTTGGAAAAGCGGCTTAAACATCTCGATTACACGCCGGCATTTAACCTGGATGCAGCACTTGAACAATCCAGGCAAATAACCGGCCGGGAAGACTCACAGTCACATATCGGTGGTTACCATGACTGACCAGCAAACCTTCAGCCTCGATGGTAAAAGTATTGCGTTTGAGGATGGCGATACCATTATGGATGCTGCGTTACGGTCAGGAGAATACATTCCACACCTGTGCCATAACCCTGAATTTAAACCACATGGCAGCTGCCGTGTTTGTATTGTCAATGTAAATGGCCGGCATGTTTCATCCTGCACGTTTCCTGCTTCACAGGATTTAAAGGTGGAAAGCAACACGGCTGAGATAAAACAAAAACGCCAGAGCCTTCTGCAAATGCTTTTTGTTGAAGGTAACCATGTCTGCCCCGGGTGCGAGAAAAGTGGCGCCTGCCAGTTACAGGCCGTAGCCTATTACTGTGACATGTTATCTCCACACTTTACGCATTTTTTCCCAAGGCGCGAAGTTGATGCATCGCATCATGATTTCCTGATTGACTATAACCGATGCATTGTTTGTGAACTCTGCGTACGTGCCAGTAATGACGTTGATGGCAAACAGGTGTTTTCCATCCAGCAACGTGGTATCCAGCGTCACCTTGCAGTAAATTCTGATAGCGGCAGACTCGGCGACACCAGTTTCAGCAAAACGGATAAAGCTGCCCATGTTTGCCCGGTTGGCGCCATTCTGCCTAAAGATATTGGTTATAACCAGCCGATTGGTCACAGGCTTTATGACAGGCAACCGATAAGCCAGGTTGGTGATGTTGCTGCTAATGACAAAACATTACAGGAGGAGGACACTCCTCATGGCTGATATTAATAACCTGAAAAACAAACTAGAAAAAACTAGGCCAGAAAAAATCAAATTGGCCACAACCTCTTTGTGTGGCTGTTTTGGCTGTCACATGTCATTTCTGGATATTGATGAACGCATTCTGCAACTGGTTGAACTGGTTGAATTTGATCGCAGCCCGATTAACGATATAAAAAAAGTGGGCCCATGTGATATTGGCATTATTGAAGGTGGTGTTGCCAATGCCGAAAATGTTGAAGTTCTTCAGGAGTTCAGAAAAAACTGTAAAACACTGGTAGCGCTTGGTGCCTGCGCAGTCAATGGCGGCATACCTGCAATGCGAAACCAGTTTGAGCTTAAAGAGTGCCTGGAGGAAGCTTACATAAACGGTGTCGGCATTGAGAACCCGATGATACCGAGTGACCCTGAAATCCCGCTTTTACTGAACAAGGTTCATCCAATTCATGAAGTCGTTAAGGTGGATTATTTTCTGCCCGGCTGCCCTCCTTCCGGCGATACCATCTGGACTTTTCTGACCGAACTTATCGAAGGCAGGCCGATTTCATTTCCTTATGAGCAGATTCATTATGACTAGGACACTTAGCTTATGCGTTTAGATGATGGCCAGATATGTTTTTATCAGGACGCCGTAAACCCATCCCTGGGGGCTTGGCCTCGGCATCCATGCCTCGGACACCTGCCAAAAACATTTTCTGACATCATCCTGAAACTACCATGCGAATATTTAGCAGCCTCGAAACTATATGGAATGTTTTCCATTGTTGATTTTCAGAAGTGTCGGCAGCAGGGAAGCTGCCGTCAAGCTACACGGACGTATTTACAGCGTCTTCTAAAAATCAATAAGGAAAATATTCAAGGTGTCAGTAAATGAGTTTAGAAACCGCCAATCATCCAGAAAAGTTAAAACGCATTGCCATCGAACCCTTAACGAGAGTTGAAGGTCACGGCAAGGTTACCTTGTTACAGGATGAAAATAACCAGATCCAACAGGCACGACTGCATATCGCTGAATTTCGCGGTTTTGAAAAGTTTATCCAGGGCCGCCCATACTGGGAATTGCCTGTCCTTGTTCAAAGACTCTGCGGCATCTGCCCGGTCAGTCATCACCTTGCTGCCGCCAAGGCTACCGATATTCTTGTCAACGCCACCATCAGCAGTACAGCTGAAAAAATCCGTCGACTGATGCACTACGGACAGACATTACAGTCTCACGCCCTGCACTTCTTCCACCTATGCTCACCGGACCTGTTATTCGGCTACGACGATGAAGTTCGACATCGCAATATCGTCGGTGTCATTGAAGATCACCCCGAGATCGCCAAACAAGGTGTCATGCTGCGAAAATATGGCCAGGAAGTTATACGTCTGACTTCAGGTAAACGCGTTCACGGAACTGGCGCAATACCCGGGGGAGTCAACAAATCACTTAACCGGGAAGAAGTTAACTTTCTACAAAAAGATATCGGGCAGATCGTTCAGTGGGCCCGTGATGCCGTTGAGTTAATAAAAGGCATCATTGATCAACAACCTGAATACCATAAAAGTTTCGCTACCATCGAATCCAATATGCTGAGCCTGGTTGACGCCGGCGGCGGTCTGGATATCTATGACGGAAACCTCAGGGCAATGGATGCAGATGGCCAGGCAATTTTTGACCAGGTCAGCGTGCTTGATTACGAACAATATATTGGTGAGGGAATTAAAAACTGGAGTTACATGAAATTCCCTTTCATTAAATCCATAGGCCCGGAAAACGGCTGGTATCGTGTAGGGCCACTGGCAAGGGTGAATAACTGTGATTTTATTGAAACACCTTTGGCAGAAGCTGAGAGAGTCAAATTCAAAGCCTTTAACCAGGATAAACCTGTGCATGCGGTTTTAGCTTATCACTGGGCACGACTTATCGAGCTACTCTACTGTACTGAAGCGATCCAGGTTCTGCTTGATGACCCTGAAATATCCGGCAATGACCTGGTCAACAAGGGTGAACTGCAGACAAAAGGTATCGGCGTTATAGAAGCACCGCGGGGCACCCTGTTTCATCACTATGAAATCAATGAAGATGGCCTGGTTGAAAAAGCCAACCTGATTGTTTCAACTACCAATAACAACCAGGCAATGAATGAATCGATTCGGCAGGTGGCCGTCCAGTACCTGGATGGCAATGAACTTACCGAACCATTGCTGAACCAGGTCGAAGTTGCCATCCGCGCCTATGATCCCTGCCTGTCATGTGCAACCCATGCGATGGGAAAAATGCCCTTGGAACTGGAATTACTTAATGCCAGCGGTGAAACTGTTAACCGGCTTTTCAAACATTCGGACGGTCATTTTTCTTGAACAAAACAGCTTCGACGCTGGTATTTACCTGGGGTAACCCCTCTCGTGGTGATGATACCCTGGGTTGCCTGTTCCATGATGCACTTATCCATGATAATTTTGAGGATGTCGAAGTATTAACGGACTTCCAGTTACAAATCGAACACTGCACCGATCTGGAAAACAGAAAAAGAGTCATTTTTGTCGATGCTGACATGACCTTATCCAGTCATTATTCACTGGAAAAAATCACCCCGGACAACAACCAGGCTTTTACAACCCATGCCATGGCTCCGCAGGCCTTGATGCATGTGTGTAAAAAAGTGAATAAAACCAGGTTACCTGAATGCTGGTTATTGAAAATAAGGGGTTACGATTTTGAGCTGGGAAAATCATTGAGTCAGGCTGCCAAAAATAATTTAGACCTGGCTTTGACCGCTATCAAGGAGTTAATAAAGAATAAAATTCCCAAGGAGGCATAAAAACATATAAGTATTTAATTATTTATTGATTTATAGAAAAATTTAACTATACTAAGACCCGTTGTATTTAAAGCCAAATATTCTTTTCAGGAGATACACATGAAAAAATCAATACTATCTTTAGCAGCTATCGCAGCACTTTCTGCTGGTTCTGCTTCTGCATTCTGGGGATCTGATGACGACTGGAAATGCTGGGGCCCATACGGTGAAATCCCAGGTTGTAACCCATATGACGAGTGGGATCCACGTTACTGGATGGAAGAAATGGAAAGTTTCTGGGATGACGATGACTACGGATACGGTTACCGTCCATATGGTTACGGCCCAATGCCTTATGGTGGTGCTCCAATGCCTTACGGCGCCCCAATGCCTTACGGTGCTCCTGCTCCTTACGGCGCTCCAGCTCCTATGGCTCCACCAGCTCCTCCTGCTCCAGCTCCAGTAAGATAAGCTAATCAGCAGGCTGGTAACCCAAGTTACCTACACTTAGTTACCAAAGAGCTAAAGACCGCTACCAGTTAATTCTGGTGGCGGTTTTTTTTGCCTGACAATTTAATGCCCGACAATTTAATGCCACACGGGGGCTATTTTGTCTCATCAGAGGTTTTACGATAGTCAGGCCACTGGCTTGCATCAATGGTTTCCTGGTAGGCATGCCAGGTTGCATGCCCGATCAGAGGCATCAAGACAACCAACCCCAGCAAACCGGTCAAAAAACTCAGCACCAGGCAAAAGACGATAATTGCGACCCAAAACAGCATTACCGCCTTATTTCTTAGAACGGCATTTACACTGCTTAACACGGCGGTAACCGTATCTACGTTTTTGTCCATAATCATTGGCAGGGAAAAAGCACTCGCACAAAAAACTACCGTGGCAAAAATAGAACCCACAGCTGAACCTACACCCAGAAAAATAGCAAAATCAGCAAATTCCTGGCTGCCGTCAGTAGGGAAAAACACATGTACCATCGAGGCTGCGCGCGCCCAAACCAGCACAACCACTAGAAGAATAATGGCAAAAACCAGTTCGCTGCCAAGGTGTCTTTTTTCCTGGCGAATACAGTAGCCAAGTGCTGGCGCATAGCCGTGCTGAATCTGTTTGCTGATGGAATACAGACCAATTGCCATCACCGGCCCGATAAAGATAAAACCCGAGAGCATGGCCACCATAAGGTAGATACTGCCTACAGTCCAGGCAAAATAAGTAATGGCGTAACTCAGTAACAAAACCACCACCCCGTAGCTAAGACTTTGTTTTGGCGCATGTTTTATGTCATTCCAGCCTAGCTGAATCCATCGTAAAGGTGCTCCCATGCCGAGTTTTTTTGAGGGTGCGACAAACGGTAATTCATCTGGATTCGGAGCCGAATTGGAAGATGGCCTGGAAGATGAATTGGCGGAAGGATTGGATCCCGGTTTTTCAGATTCACCTTGTTTTCCTGATTCACTGGATTTTGCTGATTCATTAGTCATAAATGAGAATGTTAAGTGTTATTTAAGTTTACCCGGCTGATAAATTTTCCAGATTTCGGCAGGAATGATGGTTTATGAGTCGGACATTTATTATTTTTTTAAACCATAGCACAGATCATAAATTGCCACGCCAATTCCAGCCTGTAACTGGTAACGATCCGGTATCTATCTGCTACCCATAAAGCTCTACCAGAAAATATTTCTCTTCAAATTGACAATTATTGATGAGTCGTATCGAAACATTCACATATAAATTTGTTCAAAATGCGGTTAGATTACATTCTCCAGAATTTGCCTGAGAAAAAAATCATGCAGTTGCTGAACGAAATACATTTTAATAACATCAGGGGAGACATATTTGGTGGTGTAACCGCTGCCATTATCGCCCTGCCTATGGCCCTGGCATTCGGCGTTGCCTCCGGAGCCGGCCCCGCTGCAGGACTTTATGGCGCCATTCTGGTCGGCCTGTTTGCTTCACTTTTCGGTTCCACCCCTACCCTGATTTCTGAGCCAACCGGCCCGATGACCGTGGTGATGACTGCCGTTATTGCCAACCTGATCGCCACCAATCCGGAACAGGGCATGGCAATGGCGTTTACCGTGGTAATCATGGCCGGCTTTCTGCAGGTGCTTTTTGGAATCTTTAAACTCGGCCATTATGTCACCATGATGCCTTACACCGTGGTTTCCGGCTTCATGACAGGTATCGGTATCATTCTGATTGTATTACAGCTGGCTCCGTTTCTCGGTCATGCCCCACCACCCGGCGGCGTACTGGGTAGCCTTGGCTCTCTGCCGGATCTGCTTTCGAATATTCAGCCTGCAGAAACAATATTGGCAGTTTCCACTTTCTTACTGATTCTTTTTTTCCCGAAAAAATGGGCTCGCTTTATGCCGCCACAGTTAATGGCCCTGGTTGTAGGCGGCGTCGTTACTGCATTGTTGCTGTCTGACATGAATATCCGTCAGATTGGTGAGATTCCAACCGGTTTACCGGATTTTCAAATGCCGGTGTTTAATGCACACCACTGGATCATCATGTTCGCTGATGCTGCTGTGCTTGCTGTCCTTGGTGCAATTGATGCGTTACTGACTTCGGTTGTCGCCGAGAACATGACACGCAAGGAAGCAGATGCCAACAAGGAACTGATCGGCCAGGGTGTCGGCAACGTATTCTCGGGTTTCTTTGGAGGCCTGCCGGGTGCCGGCGCCACCATGGGTACCGTTCTTAATATTAAAACCGGTGCCAGCTCTGCCCTTTCAGGCATTGTCAGGGCCGGCCTGTTATTGATAGTGATCATTGCGCTGGCTGACTTGACGGCCAACATTCCATTAGCTGTCCTATCCGGCATTGCGATGAAAGTCGGGATGGACATCATCGACTGGTCATTTATCAAACGTGCCCATGTCGTTTCACCCAAGGCGGCAATGATCATGTACGGCGTTATTGGCCTGACAGTGTTTGTTGACCTGATCACAGCAGTTGCCATCGGCGTTTTCATTGCCAACGTCCTGACCATCGAGCGCATTGCCAAAATTCAAAGTGACTCCGTTACCACGATCAATCAATCTGAAAACACAAGCCAGTTAACCGGCGACGAACAGATGCTTCTTAAAGAAGCTAAAGGCAACGTGCTTATTTTCTCCCTGGGCGGCCCGCTGACTTTTGGCATGGCGAAAGTGATTTCCCGCAAGCATGCCGTTTTGGAGAATCACCAGGTCCTGATTCTCGACTTTACCGAAGTACCTGTACTCGGTGTTTCGTCTTCGCTGGCACTTGAAAACCTGATTATGGAAGATGTGAAACAAAACAAGCCGGTGATTATCGTCGGTGCAAGCGAACAGATAAAAAATCGCATAACCGCACTGGGACTCACAAAAGTGATATCTGAACAGTGTTTTATCAGCGACCGACAGGACGCAATAAAACGTGCCCATCAATACCTGGAAGATAATGCCACTTAATGACGGTAATAGTGCTTTTTTGAGATACCGCAGGATTTAAACATCTGCATCCTGTTATAATAGATCGGATTTATCAGCGGTTTTTTTGCTGAACCAGAAATAATTTATGATTGCTCTTAGAACCTACGTTTACATTGATGCCCTGCAACCGCAACTGGCAGCTTACATTGCGACAGCTTCGCAAGGTTTCCTGCCGGTACCGGGTGATGCCTGCCTGTGGATTGAGGTTTCTCCAGGTATGGCTGTCCACCGCCTGACCGATACTGCACTTAAGGCAACCCGCGTCCATCTTGCCCAACAGGTTGTTGAACGTAATTATGGTTCCATGGTGATTCATCAGCGCGACCAGAGTGATGTCGTTGAAGCCGGCCGGGTGATCCTGAATAAAATGCATGCCAAGCAGCAGGATCGTCAGCCCTGTCGAATTGCCTGGCAGGAAATCATTCGCGGCATGACACCGGATCACACGGTACTTATCAACCGCCAGGAAAGACGCGGCTCCATGATTTTGCCCGGACAAAGTATGTTCATCCTGGAAACAGAGCCAGCCGGTTATATCACCTATGCAGCCAACCAGGCCGAAAAAGCGGCCAATATTACGCTTATCGATGTAAAAGCGGTTGGTGCTTTTGGTCGTCTGACTATTGCCGGCCGTGAAGGTGATGTCGATGAGGCTGCAGCAGCTGCTATTGCAGCGGTAGAAAACCCCTCCTGGACCTGATCCTCAATCTTTTAAGGAGTCTTTCAAGGAGCCATTCAAGATGCACCGCAACGAGTTACTCGAATTATTGAATGAATATAAAACCCAGGTGATCACCGAGGCAGGTTTTGTATCACAGGCCAAGCAGTTTGTGGCTGACCATGAGGACTGTTTCCATTCTGATTTATACCCGGGACACGTTACCGGTTCTGCCTGGGTTGTTAATCCAACGCGTGAACGCGTTTTGATGTTGCATCATAAAAAACAGGACCAGTGGTTCCAGCCCGGTGGTCATGCCGACCGTGACTCGGATATCAGACGCGTTGCCTTGAGGGAAACATCAGAAGAAACCGGACTTGATCCACAACACATCAAGCTGGTCAGCGACAAGATTTTTGATGTTGATATTCACTTCATTCCAGCCAGCCATCATGGTGGACAGCACTTCCATTACGACATACGTTTTTTACTTGAAGTTGATGACAGCATTGAAATTCCGGGTAATGATGAATCACATGATATTCGCTGGGTCGACCTTAGTCATACACAACACTTCAACCGCAACCTGTCGACATTCAGGATGATGGAAAAAACCCGACGCTTAAGAAACCCTCATAAAATAAACAATACAAATATAAGATAACACCAGAATCAGATATTACTGGTTGCTGAACTTAACCAGTCTTGTTACCTGGATATCTGAAATAAATACCACACCAGAGTGTTCGTTATAAAACGGTGCAAACCCTGTCAGAATAGGATCAACCAGGTGTTCAGGTACTGCCGCAATAATCATGATCAGTACATCATCCTCGTTGAACATCAGGTGACCTTCATGGAATCCATGACTGCCCTTTCCTGACAGGTTATTGATGATGGTGTAACCTTTTACACCGGCACGATCCAGAATATCAGTAGCAAATTCCCTGTGTTCGCCATCCAGAATGATTTCAAGTTTTTTTAACGAACTAAAATTCATGTTATTCATACAGATGCTTCCTCCAGGGATTCAGTTTCAAGATGATTTTCGAGGCTGTCCTGTACAACCCAGTCATCATTTTCGTAGCGGTGTATTTTATTTGTTTCAGGATCAATAATGACAAGCCGAACCCAGTAATTAAGTACCAGCCTTTTTACGGCGGCCACGGCATAAACAGCTTTAAGCGCATGTTCAAACGGAGCCTGTATAACAGTGATTAAGCGCATTGGTTCATGATAAGGCGAACCATTTCTCAGTACAGTTTGAGATGGCAGTCCGGTTCGTAAGTCACTTAAGTTACCGGTCATTACACCAAAGCGCCCTGCAACATTATGATAAACCTTACTGCCACTGCCCAGGTGCTCGTTATCTACCGTGGAAAAATAGTGCTCCATGTTAATCCATTGCCCGACAACCAGCGGACCACCTAGTATATTTTCCAGCAGTCTTCTTTTCGGATCAGCTTTATAATCATAAGAATGCAGGAATGAACGACCTTCAAGATTGGCATTTATTGTCATGTCACGTTTACCAATAATGAAATATGCATTGCGCGACAATCCCCATTCAGGTCTTACCTGTGACCAGTCAAGTGAATTACGCTGAATATCTGCAAAGGCCTTAATCGGGTCCGCATATTGTTTATCTGGTTGTAACTCTGGCAAACGCTCCATCGCACATAAATGTGAGGCTGAACGGAAGCCATTGCGAAGTCGATCGATATAGATCAAATGTGTTGACGGCAGCAATTCCAGATCGTGCATGGTTAATTCGTCCGTCGTAGTATTATGAAATGCCGGGATGAACCAGACATCGTCATCAATAACAAGTCCCTGCTGTTTTAAACGGCTTCTAACCTGTGGTTTATTAGCCATCTGCGCCAGAACCCTGGCATTAACCAAACCATGGTCACCACCGCAGGCTCCACAGTCCAGGGCTGATTCATAGGGATTGTTTTCTGACGCACTGCCATGGCCAACCAGCAAAACAAAACGTGAAAACTGACCCGTCAGACCGATTGAACGCAACGCGGTACTGACAAAAACCGTCTGTTCTTCAATGCTGAAACCAATACGGCCCAGGCGTTCCAGCTGAATACGGGAATAGTAAGAATTGACTTTATAAGTGGTTCTGAGTTTATCAATGAACGCCAATGCATCCTTGTCATCAATTCCCAGCTCATCTTTGAAACCACTGCAATCTCTCTGGTGACCAAGCGCACGTTCACGCAATTCACGAATCATGTCATCGGTAATGTTTTCCAGGGGGATACCCAGGTCATTTTCCACTGCCTGGGCAATCACTGCACGCTGAACAGCCCGGACAATCGAGTCAGCCTGTTGCCTGCTTAATTTATCCAGCAATAACTGTGTAGCCGGTTTATCGTGGTTTAAGTGTTTGCGCCAGCGATTGTAAACACTGGGAAACAGGGTTTTACCCAGCATATCAAAACCAAACAACAGACCAACAGCTTCAACAGTAACAAATGGTGTCAGTATCGACTCTTTCAAATCATGCAGGGCTTTTTCCAGGGCGGATAAGCCTGCTTCATCTACAACCCATTCTTCACGGGAAATTTCGAGCACCAGGTTCTTTGGTGTCAAAAGGATCGGGCACAGATGATTTTCACTACCTTTACCGAGTTCCATAAAACTGAATGGAATACCAAAGAAACCGGCAATTCCATAGGTTTGATAATCACCAACCGATTCAATCACCCTGCGGATACGTTCAGAACGTGTATCAATACAAAATAATGCCTGTACAAATGGACGTTTTTCCCTTGCAGGCTGATCCATGTAATTCAGGTTATTCAGAAGTTTGTGAGTTGCACTTGATTCAAGCGCAAGAACCCAGGCAATGCCTTCCTGGTCTTCGAGGTCTTTAATCGCTTTAAATAATTGTTCTACCTGTTCAACTGGCAATTCAGCCAGGTTGATATCAGACTCTGACAATATCGCTAATTGTTTTAAAATCTTTGCTGTTTTTACTGCATTGCGGCCAACCTTTCTGGAAAGGTAGTCATCACGCATTTCACTGACAACATTGCTCTTTCCAATTAGAAAAGTCTCTTCAACCCGCTGAGAGATACCAGGCACAATATTGCCACTATAGAGCTCATGTCTTAAGAAAGTTTCAAATGTTTTTTCTTCAATCCCATGGCGAATGCTGTTTAAGGTAAAAAGCTCCTTAAAGGCTGGGCTCTCCTCCAGCAGTATCACTGATAAAGTCAGCCTGATGGCCAGATACTCTACCAGGTCACCCGGGTACTGTTGAGCCCAGTAATATTCATTGGCATTTTCACGCCAACGGATAAAGCCGACCCAGCCATGCAGACGTGAAAGTTCACGGGTGAAATAACTTATCCAGTATTCTTCAGGAACTTTTAACATCTCCATCACATTTGAAATAACAGCTTCAGGTGACTCTTCTATTTCTACAATGCGTCGGATACGACCTGCACGTTTTGATAACCATGCATTCCTGGTAGCCAATGTATACCAGGATTTGAAGAAGCCATGGTGTCGACCGGGCATTTTCCAAACTGACTGGCCTTCATCAAAAAATTCAAGGCATGCCTTAATAACCAGTTCATCCAGTTCATTACCGATATCAGTGCCATACAGGAGGTCAAATGATTCATAGACTGGCTGTTCCAATGGAAACCTGGAATTCAAATATTGACGCAGCTGTTCATCGGAAATTTCAGCATTGACTGGCGTATCATTACCGTCAATAAACCTTTTAACAGCATCGGGGTTGGAAAAAATATTATCCTCAGGCAAAGCACCTGATTGATGGGTAAGTATATTAAAAAACCATTCATCAAGATTAATGCCGGGCACTTGTGGATGTTTTTGCGCAATCTGTTTTACAGATTCACGCAGGCTTTCCCTGTTGATATTGCCCTCTTTAAGGTATTGCTGATACTCCTCGCGACTTAAAAATGTCCTGGTATGAAAAAGTTTTTCGGCTTTTTTAACGGCCTTGGAAAATGGCATTTTCTCAAGACCATGCAATGGATTATGATGAATAAAATTTCGCATTGGCCAGAAAAATGGAATTGGCTGACCGGCAACATACACCATGCTCCGGATACTGAGTTTTTTACCTAGTGCCTGCGTCATAACAGTTCCCCTGCAAGCAGCAATCCCAGTAATGCAATTGCAAGAAGTGCTCCACCATAAAACAGCGTAGCGGAAAAGCTAAGGTCTTCGACACCAGATTCATGTGGCGAACCGGTAATTAACCCCTGTAACAGGCGAACACCTGACCATGTCCAGAGAAACCAGCTGACCGCAAGTGTTAAAGCAATTACCGGCACTACCAGCATTTGATCAACAATAGATACAAGCATCAGGAAAAACCCGGGAAAAACAGGCGTGGCAATAATAGCCAGCATCGTAATCACCAGAATTCTGGAGAGCCTTGGCAATGAATCGGCTATACCACCAATCAAACCGGCATAAACAGAATCAAAACGGCGGCGCAATTCAGTACTCAGTAAAATCAGCATTGATAACGGCAGGCTGAAACCCATTACTGCCTGAGAAAGCATAGACATATCATGCTTCGGATAAACCGTCCAGAAAACCGCCCAAAGCGATACGGCCATAAATGCAGTCCATATCTCTATATCACGAATTACCAGTGAACGTAGCGCATACAAAACAGAAGTCAGAACTGCCCAATACTGCACCCAGTCCGGTATGGTTATATTCATCTGATAGACCAGGTAAACACCAATCATAGGCCAGGTAAGAACAAGCAGTATTTTTAACCAGGGATTGGCAAATTTCTTGTACAGCAGCATAAATACCATACTGAAAGGAAACAGTGGAAAGAAAAACGCTACCAGCAACCACTCGGCGCTCATCAGTTCCACCTCAGCAGGGTATTAAGTTTTTGCGCCAGGGCAAGGATACGTTTAGATATCCAGTTATAAATATCCATCACCATTAATTCCCTGGATAGCAGGGCATAGAAATTTAACCAGATCGACTTTTTAACCTGTAAGCCTTTAGCAGTACGATCCGAGTAATAGACCATCAACCAGCCAGCAATAACTGCCAGGGTAATGACAAGAACGAAAATTTCAAACCAGACCAAATCAACCCCGGCTGCCACATAGAGTAAATCTGATGCATTAGGATCCGGATATAAAAATACATTAAAGCCATGACTGATTACCGTGTAGCCAATAACCACTATCGCAAATGACGCAATGATCATGGTAAACAGTTTCCACGGGTTGGATGTTTGCATCTTATACGCAGAAAAAACCAGTTGCGCACCGGTTACCCAGCCAAAGAACAACAACACTATAGCCCCCTGTTTCTGGAAATAATCCTGTTCAACAAGCCAGTGTGCAGCTACCAGGATAATCAAAGGCATGACCAGTGTTATCGCCGCCATTACCAGCCAGGGTTGTTTCTTGATTTTAGCCTGGCGTTCCAGGACAAAAGTATAAAGTTCGTTTTTTGGTACACCGTCTGATTTACGTGCTTCAGCAATAACACCACCGGCACCAAGAAATAAAGTTCCTTTGAACAGGCCATGAGCGATTAAATGGAATACCGCCAGAGAGAAAGCACCAACGCCACATTCCATGATCATGAAACCCATTTGCCCCATGGTCGAATAACCCAGAGCTTTTTTAATATCATTTTGGGTCAGCATAAGCATGGAACCTATGATTGATGTAATAAGCCCGACAATAAACATCAGGTGCAAAACATCATGGGTCTGCATATAAAGCGGAGCAAAACGGTTGATCAGGAAACCACCTGCATTGACGATACCGGCATGCATCAATGCTGAAACAGGTGTCGGTCCCGACATGGTGTAAGGTAGCCAGCTATGCAGAAGAAACTGGGCTGAGCGTGCAAAAGCTGAAATTGCGATAAGCAAACCACTGACTTCAACAACCGGCAGACCCGCAATGCTTTTCACACTGGCGTCTTCCCCAATTAACCTGAACAAATCAACCAGCGACCAGGTCCCATAGGCATCAAACAGAAGTGCAGCCGCCAATACCAGCGGCAGATCTCCAAATCTATAAGTAATCAGCGTCCACATCGCATAACGTTGAGAAGCCTGGTTGCGTGTGTCGTGCCCGAGCAGGAAATATAAGAAGACGCCAATCAAATGCCAGGCAATCATAAGCACAATAAGATCACCGGCAGAAACCATGAACAGTAATGAAGAGGTCATCAGACCCAGCAGCACAAAAAAGCGTGTATAACCTTCTTCATCAGCCATGTAACGCACTGAATAAATATGAACAACCAGGCTGATACCAGATATAACGGCGCTCATCAGGGAACTGAGCGGGTCAAAAAGCAGGATCCCCCACCCCTCTCCAAAACTGACGACCAGGCTTTGATTATCAGCAATTGCTGAATAGAGCAGTACCAGTGATAACAGAAAAGCTAAAAAAACCGACAATACACTGAGCTTGGCTACATGCTTTTGCAGTTGCTTTGAATAGACATATGTAATGATTGCCATCAACAGCGGAATAGCTGGCATCATTACAACCAGGTTCTGCAACATTACCCAACCTCTAAATTATTTAGTAATTATTATTTTGTTTGATCTTTTTGAGGATATCAGCGTAGAAACCATAGCCAATCAAAAAAAATCAACTTTTATCTATATTTCATTTGTTCAGCTTCATTTGGCATGGTACCAATGAAATGCCTGCATGAATCAATTATTTAAAACTTTGCCTGATTTGCGGCCAGATTGTTTCCAGTCGCTGCTGCATGCGCGGAGCCAGTTCCAGCGCAAAATCCAAAAACGCCTTTGATACCAGAGACAGCTCTTTGCCTTTGGGATGTACCAGGTGCCATTGGCGCATAATCGGAAAACCTTCTACGTCCAACAAAGCAACAGGCCCACTTGGGCCTTCAAGTGTCAGGGTATGAAGTGACAAAACCGACAGCCCTAATCCACCAACAATGGCATGCTTGATTGCTTCATTGCTACCAAGTTCCATTCTCAGCTTGGGTTTAATACCACGTTCCTCAAATGCCCTGATTGCCGCATCCCTGATACCGGATCCCGGCTCACGAAAAATAAAAGGCTCTTCGGCCAACTCTTCAAGTGGAATATTTTTTCGGCCAACAAAAGGATGATTTCTCGGTGCCATTATCACCAGTGGGTTTGGCGCTAACGGATAACTATCAATCTCAACAAGTGATTCAGGCTTTCGACCAATAATGTAAAGGTCATCAACATCGTTGTTGATACGTTCAGCAATTCGGTCCCGGTTGGAAACCTTTAAAGCGACATCGATACCGGGATAAAGCTCGAAGAATTCGCCGAGAATTTCGGGGGTAAAATATTTTGCAGTAGAAACGACACCTATTCTCAGGCGACCACGCTTAATACCCTTGATATCGGATAATGTCATCTCAAGATTGGCGAGCACTTCGAACATTTTGCAGCAGGATTCATATAACTCAGAACCTGCTTCAGTAGGTTTGACCTTGCGGCCAATATGTTCAAATAAAGGAATACCCATAACATCAGATAATTTTTTTATCTGCATTGAAACCGTGGGTTGGGTGAGGAAAAGTTCTTCGGCAGCTTTGGTAAAACTGCCAAGGCGCACGGTTGCCTCAAAAATCTGTAATTGCCTTAAAGTGGTATGGCGTATCAAGTACTCCGGCATTGCTGCCGGAGGCGTATAGCCGTGACTTTCGCCGTAGTGCGCCATTGATCCAAATCCCTTGATTTGTATTAATCAGTCAGATCATACCACCAAGGCATATAATGATCTCGGTTGTTTTACGATAGGGTTAATCAGGCCAGACGCGTCTGCCATGCGAAAAGCTGACAGTGGCTGCTTTTTTTGCGGCTGCAGCTTTTTTAGGTGCAGTAGAAGCCTTTTTGGCAGGTGCTTTTTTAGCAACAGCTTTCTTGGCAACAGGCTTTTTTGCTTCAGGTGCTGCGGGAGTGTTTGCAGTTGAAGTAGCTTTAGATGTTCTTGTTGTAGCTACCAGTTTGGCACTTGTTTTATCAGTATCACTCATGACAGTAAATCCAGTTCCTCAATTAGTTGGTGAAGTTCGTTACTTGCCTCGCGTCCTCTTACCCCGAGTTGAGTTACCCCCTTACCTTCAAGGACACTCATCTTGTAAGCCATACGACGGCGAATAGCTGTGTTGGCAGCCGGAATAACCAGCTCTGCCATTGCATCCCTGATTGCCTGGGATAATTTTGTCCTGGGCTCAAGTTGATTAACAACCATCATGGCCCGAAGCGATTTATTCTTTTGCCTGATTTTATCAAGTTCCTCCTCGATTTTTACACTGGCCCACATGTCCAATGGAGAAGGTAAAACCGGTATCAGCACCAGGTCGCTATGCAACAAAGCCTGCTGTGTTTGTTCAGAATGAATAGAGGGAGGACAATCGATAACGACATGATGGTAATCATCACGGCAAGAAGAAATTTGATTGCCTAAATTTTCAGAAGCTTCAATGACATCTATAGCACTTTTGCCGTCGCTTAGACGATACCATTGAGCTGAAGATTCCTGGACATCAGCATCCAGTAACACAGTCGGCTTGTAATCAGCTAAAACTGTTGCCAGATTGATAGACAGTGTAGTTTTACCTGCACCACCTTTGTTTCCTAGCAAAGCCACAACTGGCATCTATATTCAATCCTCAAGCATCTGTGTCAGAGGTATATTGAAGACCATCGAGTTTTTTTGCAAACTCACGCTGGTTTTCAATGATGTCACCAGCCTCTTCATCAGCATAGATAGTGACATTAACATAATCACGACCAAAACCCATATTTGGATAGTAGTCCATTTTTTCAGAAAGCTCTGCAGCACGATCGAGAAAGTCACGCAGAAGACTGTAACTGTCAAATTCGTATCGTCGCTCCAAACGAGCGGGACGCGATCTTTCTTCCCAGGATTCGCTCATGAAATGGTTCTCGCAGTTAAAATATTACGCCATCACTGTATAATATGCTAAACAGCATCTGAACGTAGCTTATTCTGCCAGTCCTTTAATTCATTATAGTGAGTCTGCTCTTCAGCAAGTAACTCATTGAAAAAAACCTTATCGTCAATATAAGCATTTTTCGTACAGTAAACGGATGCTGATTTATAAAAATCAACCAGCTCGCGTTCGAAACGAATATCAACGCTTAAAATATCATGAAGATTTTTTCCAAGCTCTACAGGCCTTAATTGGGAAGCATTGGGAGCAACCCCATGGGCCAACATACGATCGATAATACGATCAGCATGTGCCATTTCAGAAACAGCTTCATGTTTAAAAAAATCAGCTGCCTCTTTCAAGCCCCAGCTTGTAGCCAGTCTTGCTTGCGTACTGTAAAGCTGCACAGCAGAAAGTTCCAGGCTAAGGGCTCGCCCCAGGTAACCCAAAACCTTCTGATCTGTGCGATCAGTGAGCATCATAATGCATCAAAGATTTATTAGTCAGCAGAACCTGTAGGTAATACTGGCTCAACTTCACGATGAGGACGAGCGATAATGTGAGCAGCAACAAGGCCGTCACCAACTCTTTCACAAGCATCAGCGCCAGCGCGAACTGCAGCGTTGACCGCACCAGTTTCACCACGAACCAGAACTGTTACATAACCACCGCCAACAAACTCACGACCAATCAGTCGTACTTCTGCTGCTTTAGTCATCGCATCAGCTGCTTCAATTGCAGGTACCAAGCCACGTGTTTCAATCATGCCCAGTGCAATACCATAGTTTTCGTTTGCCATCGTCTATTCTCCGTAATCGATATAAGAATTACTGATTGCCGAGCACAGGCTCGACTTCACTGTGAGGGCGGGCAATAATGTGAGCCGCCACCAAACCATCACCAACGCGTTCGCACGCATCAGCACCCGCGCGAACTGCCGCGTTAACCGCACCAGTTTCACCTCGTACCATGACAGTCACATAACCGCCACCTACAAATTCACGACTAATGAGTTTAACCTCAGCCGCTTTAGTCATTGCATCGGCTGCTTCGATGGCGGGCACCAACCCGCGTGTCTCGATCATGCCCAGTGCGATACCAGAGTTTTCACTTGCCATCTTCTTGTCTCCTATTGACTCAACCCATTAAACATTTAGTTAAACAACTGACTCAACTTTCATGTCATCATCAGACCAGAAGTCAATGATTCCACCTATGGTCAAATCAGTCAGAATTTCAAAATCTCCAGCCGCATAACGCGCTGCAGATCCACTTACAACATAAACCCAGTTACCTGGTTTGGCTCCAACCGGATCAGTTGCAACCTGTTTTTTACCACTTAAATCCGTTAACACCCGAAACACTGAATACTTCAAACCATCGATACGGCTTGTACAGGTCAGCGATCCTTCAACCTTGAGAATCTGCATCTTCCTGAGCCTCTGTTTCCGGTGGCCAGTGATCAATAATCCCAACGATGGTCAAATCACTCGGGTAACCCTTGCTTCCTGCAGCCTCTCGTGCCGCAGAACTACCAACACAAATCACCCAGTCACCTGGTTTTGCGCCCACAGCATCAACTGCAACCGCCTTTGAACTACCGTCTTTAACAACCTGAAGCAGCTTATGCTCCATCATGGCAATTCGGTTTGTTGAAACCAGAGGTCTTTCAACCTGACAGATTTTCATTAATGTCCTCCGTCAACTACCGCATTTACCGAGCAGTCCAAAATTTCAATCGACGCATCAGTATTACAATCCCGTGCTACCTGCAAAATATGCAGTAAGCCCTGTTCAGTCAGCTTGGCATAACGCTCATTTAGAGCCCGCGTTACCCTCTGACAATGTTGCTGTGCACGTTCCCGTGCTCCGGGTACCTGCCCGTGGTAATCAAATCTTACAACCACTGGCACTGGCAATCCTTTTGCAACATTCAATCCTGTAAAAATCTTGATACCTACATCGGTATCCGCTATTGCCTCTTCAACTGTGTTGAGGTAGGCAAAATACATCAGGTTACGAAGCTGAATCTCTTCAAACCCTACACCGGCTCCGATAAATCTTTCGGCATGTCCGGTATCCGGATAAGCTTCTCCAAAGTTTTTACGAACATAGTCGATCTGAGACAAATTATTCTCAATCAAGTAAGCCGCAAACTTTGCTGTTCCATCAATCGCCTCCGGCGAACAGGAACGTACCTGATTAGCTATAAACTCCTTACCCTCTGTCACTGACCCATACTGCGTTACCTTATAAACATCCAGCGTATCTACAAACCTGTCCAGATGAATAACACCATCAGCATCGGGCACATGCACTTTCATAGAGTCTGTATCGGTATCAACTCCAACCAACAGCAGATCAATCGATGCACCGCAACAAAAACTGTTTTCTATCGCAGTCTTGAATGCATTCAACCTTTCAAGGCCACTTGCAGCAGCTTTCGCATCATCCGAGCCGTGTGCCGCACACCCCTGGTGAAGCGGATCAACCGAGCTGTAGTGGTATGCAACCACTTTCAAATAACGCGTTGGCATATCTGCCGTATTTGGTCTGCCCTCCCTGAATCTCAACATTTCTGTTTCGACCCATTTTTCCACACTGTTATCAATGTCAAACATTGCACCAGCATAGGACTTTCGGCGAACCATCCGGAGAGGCAAACGCAATACGTAGCGTATTACATGGGCCATCCGGCCATCAGCACATGGCGACACATCTACAGTATGAAAGCCACAGCTTTGAATAAATTCATCAAATTGTTTCTCTTCCTGATGAGCCAGCGGATCCATACCGTAAAACTCATCACAGTAACGCCTGTAAGTTTGAAAGACACACCAGGCATACAGCCTTTTCATGTCAAGTTGCTCAACCCATGCGTTATCGACAATATCAGCGGGTAATTCAAACCCTAATTCCCTTTGTGCTATATCCTGAGCACTCCCTGCAAAATCATGCTCATGCTGCAGAGAAGAAATCTTTTTCAAAACCGGCACAATATTGTCAAATGCCGCTTTACTGTCACTTTCGTACTGAAACAGTCGAAAGTTATCTTCACATTGACACAATGGATGCGAACTTCTGTATCCACTTCTACCAACTGAAGCTTTTGACTCAGGCAAGCTATTAATAGCACCTGGTCTGCGTAAAGGCGCTGTTCCTGCACCTAAACGCTTTTTGTTAAATCGACTACCTGATCTGAGCATGTCAACGCTGCGATTTTAGTCTTAACCGCGAGCACCACCAGAATAAGTAATCAGGGAACCGTTTTCATAGTTACCACTACTACCAGTTACACGGCTTACAGGCTGCGG
The DNA here is from genome assembly GCA_937926265.1 of uncultured Gammaproteobacteria bacterium. Taxonomy (GTDB): domain Bacteria; phylum Pseudomonadota; class Gammaproteobacteria; order Chromatiales; family Chromatiaceae; genus JABDQZ01. Next base: position 10,473 of record CALAZS010000191.1, on the reverse strand, counting down.
TGCTGGATTTTCAACCTCCAGGTTACGCTGCATGACAGCCATTGAACCCATGCGACCACGTCGGGTTTCATTTCTTGCAGTAACTGAATTACCTTCAGTACCGGTTACATGATCACCGCGATCCCAGTCATCACCGGTAACCTTAGTTCCAGCATCGACACCTTCACCGGTAATGCGCGACTTGATCCTGCCGTCGATTTCAGCCGGCTCTTCAACTGGAGCATGAATCACTTCCATTGAAGAGTTACCAAAACGCGCCTGCTCAGTGCCGGTCACCTTACCGGTGGCCATTCCAAAAGGCCCTGTAATATGACCTTTTTCATAGCGCGTACCAGTCACATTGCCATGAGAATCTGCATCGTTAGAAGCATGAGACGGCGGCGCGACTGAAAAATCACCCCAATCAGCGCCGCCTATTGGCTTTGGGAAATCAGAACTCCCAGGCTCTGCAGCCTGCGAAGCACAGTTTTGTGCAACCTGATCACGCCCTACATATGGCGTACCACTGACAGTTTCGCATGCGCCTTTTTCATCACCGGTCATTTTTCCACCAATGCCTGGCTGCAAACCTGTCATGTTTGCGCCTGCACGACGCGGCAGTACCTGTGTTCTTGCTGCAACACTGTTGGCCTGTGGCGCTTCACAGAAATCAGCTGCCTGCTCCATGCCCGCATAGGGCGTACCGGTAACGGCTTTACAGGTACCTGGCTCATTGCCGGTTACACTTTGTCCACGACCAGTCATGGTGCCGGTTACAGACTTACCGCTGTTAGTATTCGAAATTCCTACTTTCTGATCCTGTGGTGCAGGTACACTTTCACAGAAAGCGTCAAATTGTTCCTTGCCAATATAGTCATCACCAGTGATATTGCGACAGCTACCTGCCTCGTCACCGGTCATCTTTTGACTGCGACCAACTTCAGTTCCTGTAACAGAACCACCTCTTAAAGTTTGGCTTTTACCCACTTTTGCCGGTGCCTGTCTTTCAACTGACTTAACATACTGTGAACCCGTTGGCTCTTTAATGGAACCCGCTTCACCACCAGTAACCTTTGTGTTGGTATCAACATTGTCACCAGTAATCACTTTTCCTTTACGGGACTGTCCCATCACCTGGTTGATTGGCTGTGCCTTGCTGGGCGCTGCACAAAAAGCTTCAGATTGCCCCGCAGATACATATTCAGTACCAGTTATATTTTTACAGGTACCTGGCTCATCGCCAGTTACCTTGCCACTGCGTCCAACTTCATTACCAGTAACAGAATTACCGCTTAACGTTTTGGATTTGGAAACACGCAAGTGGGATTTTTCCGGTTCTGCCTGACAAAAATCACGGAAAACTTCGGCACCCATGTATTCAGTACCAGTGATGCTGCGACAGGTACTTGCCTCATTACCAGTCACATCCTGATCACGCCCTACCATTGTGCCAGTAACTGACTGACCATGACTGGTTTCAGTGATTCCAACTTTCCATGATGCATCCTGAGCGGCACCAACATCAGCGCTAGGGCGCACTTTTCCGGTTGGACGACATTTTTGCTCACCAGTACAAGTTTTACCCTGTTTACTACGCTGTTCGCGCAGTGTTTTAGCCAGTTCACGGCTGGACAAATCAGGATTGGCTGCACGAGCAGTCTGAGCCTGTGACATACCATTGGAACTCAAGCCAGCTTTACCTCGTGTTGACTGCGCTTTGCGGCGAGCCAGTGAAGCTGCTTTGCCTGGGTTCATTGCAACTCTTGGCCTGTTCACTTTGTTGCGTGAACGACCGTTTGATTTGGGTGCTGCAGATGAAGTTGGTGCTGTCTCGGTCTTTTTATCACCGCAATCACCTTTACCATTACAACCACAGCCGCAATCACCTGATGAAGACTTTTCAGCAGGGGCGACTGTGTTTTTATTCTTGGCCAGCATTGAATAATCACGCGTTCTGTCATTTGACGAAGAAGCTGATTTACCTTTTGTGGACATCGCCTTGCGACGCGCCAATGCTGCCTGACGACTTGTGTTAGCTACCGGGGCCGCCACCCTTGGACGATAAGATGAAGCAGCAGATGACGCAGGCCTGGCAGCAGCCGGAGCCTGTGTAGACACAGGTGTAGATACTGGCTGAACAGGCGCTACCTCACTGGGACGCTCTGGAGCAGATCGCGTTCTATCGTTCTGACTACTAAGCGCAGCCTTGCCACCACTGGACATTGCCTTACGTCTTGCCAATGCCGCAGCTCTACTGCTGTTTTGATTTGCTAATGCCATTGTCATCTCCGCTTCATCATTACCGATGGCATGCCGTATCCATCAAAATTAAGGGCATGCCAGATTACCGTTAGTCAAAATTACAACTGACGGATTAAGCGCGTCCTTCGTAAACTACGAAGCAAACGCCCTGGCTTTGTGAGTAGTTGTCATAACCGATCAGGCGAACGTGATGATCAGGATATGAACGACGGCAAGCTTCGAGCTCTTCAATAACAGCGTTCATATCTTTGGCACCAAACATAGGCAGCTTCCACATGGTCCAGTAGTGCTGGTTAGCACCGCTTGGATGTTCATGTTCGATCGCTGGAGTCAGGCCCTGGGCGATCAGGTAAGCGATCTGGTCATAGACTTCGTCCTGAGTCAGCTTAGGCAGGAAACCGAAAGTTTCCAGGGTATTTGCTGTCTGGTAATCACCTTGAGTACTAGTTGGCATAATTAATATCCTCGTTAAATTCGTTAACAATCAGTGTTTGGAAGGCGACTTAGTTGACGTCAAGCTTGTCAACAGTATCGAATTCAAACTTGATCTCTTTCCAGGTTTCCATAGCGATTGCCAGTTCTGGGCTAGTCTTAGCGGCTTCAGTCAGAATGTCGCGAGCTTCTTTCTCGATCTCACGTCCTTCGTTACGTGCTTTAACGGAAGCTTCCAGAGCAACACGGTTAGCAGCAGCACCAGCAGCATTACCCCATGGGTGACCCTGTGTACCACCACCGAACTGCAGCATGGAATCATCACCGAAGATAGTAACCAGCGCAGGCATGTGCCAGATATGAATACCACCAGAAGCTACTGCGAATACGCCTGGCATTGAACCCCAATCCTGATCGAAGAACACACCACGTGAACGATCTTCAGGAACGAAAGACTCACGCAACTGGTCAACAAAACCAAGAGTTGACTGACGGTCACCTTCGAGCTTACCAACAACAGTACCGGTATGCAGATGGTCACCACCTGACAGACGCAGACACTTGGCTAATACGCGGAAGTGAATACCATGTTTTGGATGACGGTCAATTACAGCGTGCATGGCACGGTGAATGTGAAGCAGCATGCCGTTTTCACGACACCAGTTAGCCAAACCAGTATTAGCTGTAAAACCACCAGTAATAAAGTCGTGCATCAAGATTGGTGAACCAACTTCTTTAGCGAATTCAGCACGCTTGTACATTTCTTCTGGAGTAGCAGCAGTCACGTTCAGGTAGTGACCTTTTTTCTCACCAGTTTCAGCTTCAGCTTTCTGAATAGCTTCACCAACAAACTCGAAACGATCTCTCCAACGCATGAAAGGCTGTGAGTTAACGTTCTCATCATCTTTGGTCATATCCAGACCGCCGCGCAGACATTCGTATACCGCACGACCGTAGTTTTTGGCAGACAGACCCAGTTTAGGTTTAATGGTTGCACCCAGCATTGGACGTCCATATTTGTTCAGACGGTCACGCTCAAGTTGGATACCAGCAGGTGGACCACCACAAGTCTTGATATAAGCAATCGGGAAGCGAATGTCTTCAAGACGCAGATGACGCAGGGCTTTGAAGCCGAATACGTTACCAACCAGAGAGGTTAGAACGTTAACAACTGAACCTTCTTCGAAAAGGTCAATTGGGTATGCAATAAATGCATAGAAAGATTCGGAGTCGCCTGGTACATCTTCGATGCGGTAACAGCGACCTTTGTAGTATTCCATGTCAGTCAGCAATTCTGACCATACTGTCGACCAGGTACCAGTTGAAGATTCAGCGGCAACAGCGGCAGCTACCTCTTCTTTTGGAACGCCGGGCTGACCGGTGCATTTGAAACATGCAAGCAAGTCAGTATCGAGTGGAACGTAATCGGGCGTCCAATACATATCACGATATTCTTTTACACCCGCATCATAAGTCTTATTAGCCATAGTCAACTCCTGTTCAGTTGCTGTTGAGCGATCTTGTGATTACCACGAAATCTGGATGGGAAGGTTAGTTACTGGAGACACCTTGTTTCCAATAAATACTTTTCGACGTGTCAATCAATTAACATCTATATATGAAATTTCTAATACACATTACTTGATAGTGAAGATCAATTTTATCCACGCATAACGTCCTAACCGGTTGATTTAAAATTATTTTTTCCTATATCAACCAGCCTGGAAATTTGTTTTTTTATCTATTTTAGAACCCTTTAATATAGATAATCATCTAAATTAATCGTCGAATTTAGATTAAATTCTATATAGAGCACCCTTTCAAAAGACGGAAATATTCTAGTTATCTATGAATCGTTTGCAAACAAATTATTCTTATAAGCGTTTCTCATGACTCACTGGAAACTTCCTGCTCACCGGACCAGCCAACTGTCCTAGCAATTTCAATAGCTTTGTCATGGATTTTCTTGTGGCGCTCTCTTAAATCTTCGGGCAAACCGCTGACAAGACAACCATATTTATCCCATTCATCATTAACCTGATTAATGACAACCTCGATCCGGCTAAAAGCCCATCCTTCACACTCTTCGCCTTCAGGCAGAATGCCAAAAACCCAGGCATCACGAATTGCCTTGCCAAAATGCGTCATACCACCATTAATGTCTTTGCTAACGCCTACGTATTTGCCTGCACCTACCGCCACTTAAACACCTGCTTATAGTTTTCCAAAAATTGAAGATTAACCTTTGTTTCAAGTTGCTGGCAATAATCTTTGAGCAACAAATATCAAGTTATGTAACTCTGTCGATGTTCTGTAACGCTTAAATATGTGACCTCTATCACATCAGCCTCCAACAGATAAACTAAGCTATTAATACTCCCGTTAGAAAAGCGTAATTTGTTTTCAACCCGGCCCCTCCTTTGAGCCGGGTTTTTTATAGCTGATTAATTTATTGCCGTTATTTAGATACTGGCGTTAGGAATAAACTTCTCAGATTACTCAATAATTTACACCGTTGGCCGAAATTAATTATGAAGGGTTTCTCCCCAAACCCTGAACATTTCTCCCCGCAGAAAGGAGAGCTGGCTCCGGTTATTCCGGAGCCTTTTTCTTTTACGCTTCCAAAAAAATGAATTTCATCCATGATTTCTCCCCTGATCCAATCTAGTACTATGATTTCAAATAAAGATTCAATAGAATCATGAGACAAGAATAAATTACAACGCATGGATCAGAACTTGACGGAAGACGAAATCCAAAACCCCAAAGCGAGTAACAACGATGCCGTATTGCAGCAGCAATACCTCCGGGCAATGGGGTCTTTTGAAGGTATTGTTCTGGGTCAAATAGATGTCAAAAATCGTCTGGGCGACCGTCTGAACTTCAGCATCAGAGCCGGCCTGGTGATTCTTAGCCTGGTTGCCCTGTCTATCTTGATTCTCCTTATTATGCTGAGTTCCCAGGTAAGTCGAATTTCAGATGTTGTAGTTGGCATGAATCATCATTTTGCGTCAGTGTCGGAGAAAATGGATCGTATCAAGGACAATGTCATTGCGATGGAATCCCAGGTCGCCCTGATGTCCGATATAGAGGAATACACGACCATTATGAATGATGAAATGGAACGCATTACGGATAATACCCAGGCAATGAACACCACCGTGAATGATATCAATCAGCAGTTCGGTGATATCAGGCACATGATTTCAGATATCTCGGTTACCATCCAGCATATCAATGGTGAAGTGCAATACATCAATTACGAGATGAGCCGCATGTCTGAACCCGCACGCACCATGAACAGGTTCATGCCTTTTCCATGATAGATCAAGAGAACAACACCAGTCCGGATGACCCACGCAAAGCCATTGTGGAAGTCATGGCCCGTCTTGGCAGGGAAACCCAGTTACATATCGACGAGCGTCATCAGCATTTCAAGGTAACCGACAAGGTCATAAAACAGATTTCCATTTTATTGCTTGTCGTTGCGATAGTTAATGTCAGCCTGGTCTGGGTGCTTTCATCCAACATGGACAATATTGTCAACAACATGGATTCAATGCGTCACAAGCTTATCGATATTGATGATGATATGACCCATATCGCGACCACAATCGACCAGTTTGACGAGCACACCGCTTACATGCATACCATTTCCAACAACATTGGCCTGATGACATCAAACCTTCCCTTGGTTCGCATCAGCATGGACAACATGACTGATAACATGATGCTGATTGACAAAGAAATGGAAGGCATGAAACTGTCAATTTCAAGTATTGATGCCAACATGCGCCACATGACCATGGGAATGGCCGGCATGGAGTACAGCGTAAGACAGTTCTCAAAACCAATGGGTGCCTTAAACCCGATCATCCCTTAATAATTAAATCAATTTAAACCTGTTGCTTAATCTATTTTTTGCTTAACCGGCAACATGACGTTAAAGGCAGTACCTGAAGAAGCTTCAATATCCAGCGGACTCTCTGCCCAGATACGGCCTTTGTGCATACGCACTATTTCACGACAGATTGGCAATCCCAGACCCGTTCCACCTGTATGATTATAGGTTTTGGAACTCTGTACGAATTTATCAAAAATTGACTTCAGTTCCGACTGTGGAATACCCAGCCCCTGGTCACTGACAACAAGCTCCACTACAGGCTGAGTGGTACCCCCCAAATCAGCTTCAAACTGATTGATAACGATACTGATTTCACCGTTCTCAGGACTGAACTTGATGGCATTGGATAACAGGTTAATAACCACCTGGGTGATCAGTTTTTGATCACACTCAAGTTCACATTCATTTGCATTGGAAAAATGTATGCTCAGTTTTTTCTCATCAAGCAAGCTCATCACATCATTGATACAGTTTGCAACCAGCTTTTCCAGGATGACATTGGCATAGCTTGCCTGCATTTTACCGGCTTCCAGTTTGGATATGTCGAGAAGGTCATTAAGCAGTAGCGTTAAACGAACTCCGCTGGTTTTGATGTTTTGTAAAAACTGACGGCTTTTTTCATCAAAATCCTTCTTCAATAAGATATTTGTAAAACCGATAATCGAATGCATCGGCGTTCTTAATTCATGCGACATGTTTGCCAGGAACTGACTTTTTTCATAGTTGGCCTTATCTGCAGCTTCGCGCGCCTTTTCCAGTTCCTCGGTTCGTTCCCTGACCATTTTTTCAAGATGATCCCTGTGGGTAATCAACTCGCGTTCCATGGCACGAAGGTCAGTCACATCGGTATGTGTACCAACCAGCCTGACAGCCTCTCCATCTTCATTTCGCACCACGCGCCCACGCGAGAGAACATCAATCCAATGACCGTTTTTGTGCTTCAGACGAAATTCAGTTGTAAAGCCATGCTCACCTGATTGAATTACCCTTTGAATCAACCCAACAGTTTTTTCCTTACCGCTTTCATCAACCAGTCCTTCCCAGGTTTTAAAATCGGAACCCAACTCTTCATCACCGTATCCAATCATCTCCTTCCAGCGAACCGAGTAATACACTTCATCAGTTTTTAAGTCCCAGTCCCATAAACCATCATTGGTCGCCAGCATTGCCAGGTTAAAGCGCTCTTCACTTTCCTCCAGTTCCCGCAGAGATAACCGCATGGTATCCAACATGTCGTTAAATGCCTGTGCAACGTGGGCAACTTCATCATGCCCGGAAACGTCGGCCCGCTTCTCAAGGTCGCCCTGCTCTACAAAATCAGCTGCTGTTTCAATATTGCGTAATTTTTTTGTCAGGCGGCTACCCATGTACCAGGCCATGATAGAACCAATCAGAATTGCGGCAATCGCATACAAAATACCATCACGCGTTATCAAAGCCAGGCGCTCGGCAGTGACCTCCTGCCCCAGACCAATTCTCACCCAGCCCTGGTGATAATCAGCAAGCACCACAGGACTGACCGCATCAACCAGGCTCGGTGAACGCTTAAGAATGGTATCAATTGGCTTACCAGGCAAGTCCGTAACAAACTGGCCAACGCGTTCGGTATCACTGTGCGCCAGGATCCTGCCGTCAACATCGAGTACCATCGCGAAAATCAGTTCGGGATAACGTGACTGTGCTGCAATAATTTCCTGCAGACCATACAGGTCGCGGGAAACCACCCAGCCCGCAGAAGACGTCGCAACACTTCGGGCCAGGGCTTCTGCCTGCTCAACCTGGCGTTCCAGTAACAGGTCCTGCTGGCGTACCGTCAAGTCCCAGACAAACATCACCATCAACACGGCATGCACAATAGCAACACCGATAACCAGCTGGCGACGAATGGTTTTAGTAACGAGTTGAAGAAAGAAATTCATGAATTGCTCGGAATCAATCAGGGTTGTTCTACAGGTCTGACTTCCTCCTCAAAGCTGTCCACAAATTCACTGACAGGTTTATAACTGTCATTAGCCGCCTGGTAGAAACGAGCCGTTTCCATGCCCTTTAAAATCTTCCGGCCTTGTTCTGTTTCATGCAGTGAATAAAGTATTTCACTTGCCTTTTTGACAATATTTTCCGGTACATCATCCCGAAACATGACCGAGTTATTCATTAATGGCGGAGTTTCCCAGATCACATGTAACTGAGCGGCATCTTCGGGACGATCCTTCTGAAACAGACGCCAGGGTGGCGGCCAGGTAGCACCGGCAGCAGACTCACCCAACAAGGCATTCATGATTGAAGATTCCTGTGAACCAACATAACGGTTTTCAATGTCTTCGTGGATATTAATGCCGTTATCATGCAGGTATCTTTGCGGCATGATACAGGCGGCCAATGCAGTATGAGAGGGATAACTGACAACCTTACCCTTTAAGTCAGCAGGCGTTTCAATACCGCTGTCTTTTCTGACTATAAAAATACCTTTAAAGTCCTCGGCCTCACCCGCCATAGCAACAACGTTATAACCGACCTTGATGGCCTCAAGAGTTTGCCAGGGGTTTGGCAGAACCATCTGTGGTTTTCGATCTCTGAATTTAACCTCGTACGCCTGGTAGTCCCTGGAAGCTTCGAGTTCAAAATTTACTTCAGTGATTTGTTCGTTCAGGTGATCGATCAGAGGCTGATAGGCCTCGGATAATTTACGGGGGTTATGTAATGGGTGTATAGCAAATCGATAAACCGGTTTTTGTGACTCTGAACCTTTTGAATACACCGGCCCACCAACTTCTTCAGGCGCTTTTTCACAGCCGGCCAACACCAAAAGCAGAACCGGCAGCAAAGACAAAACAAGTCTTTTGATCATTTTGCATCCTCTTGAATCTTATTATTATTAAAGCCGTATCAACAACTATAGCGACTAGTTATTTTTATTCTTTATTTTTTAATTGAGGGAATTAATGACGAAAACAAAAAAGCCGCTATCCCAGTTCACTAAAACGGATAGCGGCTTGTTAGAGCGTTTTATTTTTATTTAAATTATTGGTTATTTTAAAATTGCCAGAACTTCTTCAAGTTCCGTGCAAAGCTGTTTTACCAGTTCCTGGTTTTGACCCTTGGCCTGAGCCGGCTTATCGCCTTCAGCAGACAATTGCTGACGAGCACCACCAATGGTGAAGCCCTGTTCATAGAGCAGACTTCTGATCTGCCTGATCATCAGCACATCATGACGCTGGTAATAACGACGGTTACCACGTCGCTTAACCGGTTTTAGCTGAGGAAATTCCTGTTCCCAGTAGCGCAGAACATGCGGTTTTACTTCGCAAAGTTCGCTGACTTCACCAATGGTGAAATAGCGCTTGCTCGGAATGGCAGGTAAATTTTCGTTACTACTACTGTTCCCCGGATCCAGCATATGCTTCCACTCTTTGTTTCAGTTTTTGCCCAGCCTTGAAAGTCACCACCCGACGTGCAGAAATTGGAATTTCTTCACCGGTTTTAGGATTACGGCCCGGACGTTGTTTCTTTTCTCTCAGGTCAAAATTGCCAAAGCCTGACAACTTTACCTGTTCACCATTTTCAAGAGAAACGCGAATCACTTCAAAAAACTTTTCGACCATCTCTTTGGCTTCACGTTTGTTAAGACCTAGTTCTTCGAAAAGACGCTCGGCCATATCAGCTTTTGTTAATGCCATTATGCTAATCTCTTTTCTCTAGTCTCTAAGTTCAACTTTCAATTCTTTCGATAAAGCAGACAACACATTCGCAGTTGCATTATCAACGTCTTCATCTGTTAGTGTCTTGGAAGAATCCTGTAAAATCAAGCTCAAAGCTAAACTTTTTCGACCAGAATCTATATTATCACCAGTATAGACATCAAATAGGCGTATGTCTTTAATTATTTTTGAAGAAGC
>CALAZS010000190.1 GCA_937926265.1 uncultured Gammaproteobacteria bacterium | reverse complement strand
AACAATCTGAAAATAAACCTCACCTTCCTTAATCATACCGAGGTCATTTCTGGCTCTTTCTTCAACAGCAGCGAGACCGCTTTTTAAATCTTCAATTTCGGCCCTGAGTTGCCTGTTTTCCTTTTGCATACGATCCAGGTCCTGTTTCTTTAGATCTATCTCATTTTGCAGATGCACCACTTCGGCATAACTGCCCTCTCCAACCCACAAGCGGTATTGGAGTGCAAAAAAGATCAGCAAAAGAAAAACAAGCAGAATACGCAATGGCGCTCACTCATTTCAAACCGGGAAAGGCTCCAAAGCCTGCATATTTGGCGTCTGCCCCCAACTGGTCTTCAATACGCATCAACTGATTGTACTTGGCTACACGATCAGAACGTGAAAGAGAACCTGTTTTAATCTGACCCGTGCCTGTAGCGACCACAAGATCAGCAATCGTTGTATCTTCAGTTTCACCGGAACGGTGAGAGACAACAGCTGAATAGTTGGCATCGTGTGCCATGTTAATAGAGTTAAGTGTTTCGGTGAGCGTTCCGATCTGGTTGAATTTAATTAGAATGGAGTTGGCAATACCTTTATCGATGCCTTCTTTCAGGATTTTGGTATTGGTAACAAACAGGTCATCACCAACAAGCTGGATTTTATCACCAAGTTTATCAGTAAGCAGTTTCCAGCCATCCCAGTCGCTTTCATCCATACCGTCTTCAATTGAAATAATTGGATATTGATCAACCCATGCTGCCAGGTAATCAATAAAACCCGCTGAATCAAAAGATTTACCTTCAGATGCCAGAGTATAGGTTCCATCCTTGTAGAATTCAGAACTTGCCACATCCAGACCCAGGTAAATGTCTTTACCGGCGCTGAAACCAGCTTTTTCGATTGCCTGCAGAATAACTTCCAATGCTTCCTCGTTGGAACTTAAGTTTGGGGCAAATCCACCTTCATCACCTACAGTAGTAGCCAGGCCTTTGGCACCTAAAACAGATTTCAATGCGTGAAAAACTTCTGCACCATAACGAATAGCCTCTCTCACATTGCTGGCAGCTACCGGCAGAATCATGAATTCCTGGATATCAACGCTGTTGTCGGCATGCTCACCGCCGTTGATAATATTCATCATTGGCACAGGCAGCATGTAATCGCCGTTTCCAAGTGACTGATACAATGGCATGGCTTTTTCCTGGGCAGTTGCGTGAGCACAGGCCAGGGAAACGGCCAATGTGGCATTGGCACCCAGGCGAGATTTGTTTTCCGTGCCATCCAGGTCAATCATTGTCTGATCTATTTCTTCCTGGCTTTCAACTGCCATACCGAGTAACTTGTCACGAATTTCACCATTGACGTTACCGACTGCTTTTAAAACACCTTTGCCAAGAAAACGGCTTTTATCACCATCACGTAATTCCAGGGCTTCACGAGAACCGGTTGATGCACCTGAAGGTGCTACCGCGCGACCGATTGCGCCATCTGCAGTGATGACATCTGCTTCGATTGTGGGGTTACCTCGGGAATCAAGAATTTCGCGGGCTCGGATATCAACTATTTCAGACATTTCTTCTTTCCTGTTTATTAAAATTTAAATTTCTTTGCTAGCAGATTTTTTCTTCCAGAAGACGCTGTAAACCCATCCATGGGCGCTTGACTGCAGCATCCCTGCTGCAGACACTTCTTCCAGAAAATACACTGCCAGCTTTTGTCTATTTCCACTATTCGTAACAGAGGGAATAACCAGATGTTTCTGAAGAAAGTGCCTAAGCTAAGCCGGGCCAAGGATGGCGAAGACAAGCCTACAGGGAAGTATTTACGGCGTCTTTCGGAAGAAATAGTCCGATTGTTTCCAGTACAAGTATAAATGGTAGTTTTTACAAAGTGGTTTCAATCAAACCGTTTTCTTTTACAGTGCGGTCAATTGTCACCAGCGTTTCCAGTAAAGCTTTCATCTTCCCCAATGGCCAGGAATTCGGGCCATCACTCAAGGCACATTCCGGGTCAGGATGCGTTTCCATAAATAAACCTGCCACACCAACAGCCGTTGCCGCCCTGGCTAAAACCGGTACATGCTCACGCTGACCACCGGAAGATGTTCCCTGCCCACCGGGCAACTGAACTGAATGCGTCGCATCAAATACCACCGGGCAATCTGTGTCGCGCATCACGGCAAGTGAACGCATATCTGATACCAGGTTGTTATAACCAAAAGAAGCACCGCGTTCGCAAACCATAATCTGCTCATTACCGGTAGAACGTGCTTTATTCACTACGTTTTTCATATCCCAGGGAGCCAAAAACTGGCCTTTTTTGATATTGACCGGTTTGCCCTGTTCAGCCACTTTCAAAATAAAGTTGGTCTGGCGACAAAGAAAGGCTGGCGTCTGCAACACGTCAACTACTTCAGCCACTTCAGCCAGGGGCGTGTCTTCATGCACGTCGGTCAAGACAGGTACGTTAATCTGTTCTTTTACTTTTTGTAATATTTTGAGCCCCTCTTCAAGACCTGGGCCACGGTGAGACTCGTGTGAAGACCGGTTAGCTTTATCAAATGATGACTTGTAAATGAATGGTACATTCAGGCTATCGGTTATTTCCTTAAGCTGTCCGGCTGTATCAAGCGCCATTTGTTCTGACTCAATGACACAGGTGCCGGCTATTAGAAATACAGGCTGGTCGAGGCCAGCATCAAAATGACAGAGTTTCATTCAATTGTTTCCAGTTTTTGTGATTGTGAGTTGATATTGGCATGTTCCATGGCCGACCGGATAAAGCCGGTAAATAAAGGATGTCCTTCTCTTGGTGTGGAAGTAAACTCCGGATGGAACTGACAGGCTACAAACCATGGGTGATCACCGATTTCAACAATTTCCACCAGTTCATTATCAATAGACAGGCCTGAAATAATCAGCCCCTTCTCTGTTAACTGCTTGCGGTAATGATTGTTAAATTCAAACCTGTGACGATGACGCTCAACGATCACATCCTGCTGATAGGCTTTATAGGCACTTGAATTCACCGCAAGACGACATTGTTGACCACCCAAACGCATGGTGCCACCAAGGTCAGATTCACTGCTGCGGGTTTGCACTGAACCGTCTGCATCTTTCCACTCAGAAATCAAACCGATCACCGGGTGAGGGCTGGAAGGGTCAAATTCGGTACTGTGAGCCTTTTCCAGATCGGCAACATTACGGGCAAACTCAATAACGGCAACCTGCATACCCAGGCATATTCCCAGGTAAGGCACTTTGTTTTCACGTGCATACTGAACTGCAAGTATTTTCCCTTCCACCCCACGGTTTCCAAACCCACCTGGAACCAGGATAGCATGCATACCTTCCAGGATTGACGTGCCCTGGGTTTCTATATCGACTGAGTCGATATAATGAATATTGACTTTGACATCGTTACTGATACCCGCATGTGACAAGGCTTCATTCAGGGATTTATAGGATTCAGTCAGGTCAACATACTTGCCGACCATGGCAATATCGACCGATGAAGACGGGTTAATCAATCCATCTACTACCCGGTCCCAGTCATCCAGCTTTGCCGACGGCACATCCAGCTTGAATTGGTCAACGACAATCTGGTCAAGTTTTTGCGCGTGTAAAAGTGACGGTATACGGTAAATACAGTCCGCATCAACAGCTGAAATAACAGCGCGTTCCGGCACATTGGTAAACAATGCAATTTTTTTCTTTTCATTTTCAGGAATTTCTTCAGCTGCACGACACAGCAGGATATCCGGTTGAATACCGATTGAGCGCAGTTCTTTAACCGAGTGCTGGGTCGGCTTGGTTTTAATCTCACCTGATGTCTGAATATACGGCACAAGGGTCAGATGCATGAAAACGGTATTTTCATGGCCCAGTTCGACGCCAAGTTGGCGAATGGCTTCAAGAAACGGCAGGGATTCTATGTCACCAACTGTGCCGCCAATCTCAATCATCGCAATGTCTGAATCACCGGCACCAAGCTTGATGCTTGCCTTGATTTCATCGGTAATATGAGGAATTACCTGAACCGTTCCGCCCAGGTATTCACCGCGACGTTCTTTTCGAATCACGCTTTCGTAAATCTGACCGGTGGTAAAATTGTTATTACGGCCCATCGTGGTGTGAATGAACCTTTCATAATGGCCAAGATCAAGGTCTGTTTCAGCACCGTCATCTGTAACAAATACCTCGCCATGTTGAAACGGACTCATGGTGCCAGGGTCAACATTAATATATGGATCCAACTTGATCATGGTAACGCTTAAGCCGCGCGCCTCAAGCAAAGCACCCAGAGATGCCGATGCAATTCCCTTCCCAAGTGATGAAACCACCCCACCGGTGATAAAAATATACTTAGCCATATGCTCTTAAAGAAAGTTCAAAAGATGTGATATCAGGACGGCTGATAACAGTAACAGATGCGCTCGATTGGCTCAAATAAAAACCCTTGAATCATGCCGACAGTATTTTTTGTTTCCAGATCCGGGAATCTCGTCTATAGTTTGATTGCTATGGAAAATTTCTGGTTCATTTTCGTTCCGGCCATTTTTTATCCTGCAAAATTAAAATATCTTTATCAGCCATTTATCTCGGAGGAGATTCATGAAAAAAATCCTTAGTATTGCTATTTTGTCTACATTTGTTGCTTCTACTGCTTCTGCCCAGTTCTGGGACAGCGATAACGGTCAGTGGAGCGGTGACAGCCGCATGGACAGTCGTGGTTACGGTTACGGCGATGGCTATGGTCGTGGTGACGGTTCCGGTTCTGCCGACATGGACAGCGAATTCTCAATGAATTTCAAAGGCCGTGGTCGTGGTGATGGTCAAATGCGTGGTGACAGCTCAATGAATTCATACGGTAACTACTATGGTTACGGCGATGGCCGTGGCTATGGTTACAACAGCCAGTATCCTGGTTATGGCGGTGGTGCTCCTTATGGCTATGGCGCTCCTCGCGCTCCAATGCCTTACGGTGGCCCTGCTCCTCGCGGTCCATACGGTGCCCCAATGGCTCCGCCAGCACCTGCTGCACCAGCAAAATAAGATAATTTTTTCAATTATCTATCCAAAAAAAACCCCACTTATCCAAGTGGGGTTTTTATTGGCCTAAAACTTGTTTATCACTTGTATCTTGGTGCCTAATTCGTCAGAATCATAAAAAAAATCGATTACCAGCCCATGTCCAAAACTACGATCGTTAATTTCAATGATTTAAAGATTGCCTGCGAGAACTGCAGTCTCTCCAGACTATGCCTTCCGATGGGACTGGAACAAAGCGATATTGAACGACTCGACCAGATTGTCAGTCGCAGCAAACCCTATCACCGCAACGATTACCTGTTCCGCGAAGGCGATACCTTCAAAGGCATTTACGCGGTGAAGACTGGATCTATTAAAACTTACGTTTCCCGTGAGGACGGCTCCGACCAGGTACTTGGATTTCATCTGCCTGGTGAAATAATCGGACTGGACGCAATTGAAGCTGGCGTTCACGGCTGTACTGCAAAAATACTGGAAACAACAGCGGTCTGCCTTATTCCCTATGAAAAACTGGAAAAGTTATCGGTCGAAATCCCAAGCCTGCAACACCAGATGTTTCGCCTGATGAGCAGGGAAATCAGTAATGAATCCAATATGTTGATTTTACTTGGAAAGAAAAATGCTGATGAACGACTGGCCACATTTCTTCTTAGCCTGTCCCAGCGCTATAAACAACGTGGTTTTTCTTCCCAGGAATTCAACCTCAGCATGTCGCGCAACGAAATCGGTAACTACTTAGGTCTTGCCGTCGAAACGATTAGCCGCCTGTTTACCCGCTTCCAGGATGAAGGCATTCTCAAAGTCGAACGCAAACATGTCGAACTGCTCGATATCGAAGCCCTGAAAAGAATCAGTAGCCACTGTAGTCAGAACGACTCCTCCTCAAAGTCTTCAGCCTCCATCTAATTCCCCAAAAAAACCAAAATCAGTCCATCAATGTCGAATTTATTGATGCATGTCAATGAATCGATCCTTATATTCGAGCATATTTGCACAGTCCAGAAATTTGACCATTAACTTTTTTTATATTTTCGGAGTTTTTCGGTTGTATATATAAAGTAATGATTTAGAATCTGGTCAAGGGTAAAAACCCTGAAAAAAATCCAATAATTCACAATTCATGCAACGCTTTGGAGAAAACTAATGGAGTCACAGGCCACGTATAACTATAAAGTTGTGCGCCAGTTTGCCGTCATGACGGTGATCTGGGGTATTGTGGGCATGTTGGTTGGCGTCATTGTTGCCGCGCAACTCGCATTCCCGACACTCACCGATGGTATCTCGTTCCTCTCATACGGACGTTTGAGACCATTACACACCAACGCAGTCATCTTTGCCTTTGGCGGATCTGCATTGTTTGCCACTTCCTACTACGTGGTCCAACGTACCTGCCAGGTACGACTCATCAGTGACAAGCTTGCCGCTTTCACATTCTGGGGCTGGACAGTCATCATTCTGCTTGCAGCTGTAACACTTCCCCTGGGTTTAACCAGTGGTAAAGAATATGCTGAACTGGAATGGCCAATTGACCTGCTTATCGCTGTTGTCTGGGTAACGTATGCAGTAGTTTTCTTCGGCACAATCATTATCAGAAAGACACCTCATATCTATGTGGCTAACTGGTTCTACGGTGCCTTCATCATTGTTGTTGCATTACTGCACATTGTAAACAGTGCTTTTGTTCCGGTTACACTGGGCAAAAGTTACAGCTTCTACTCCGGTGCAACCGATGCCATGATTCAATGGTGGTATGGTCATAACGCGGTTGGTTTCTTCCTGACTGCCGGCTTCCTGGGTATCATGTACTACTTCGTACCCAAGCAGGCTGAACGTCCGGTTTTCTCATACCGTTTATCAGTTGTTCACTTCTGGGCACTGGTTTCCACCTACATGTGGGCTGGTCCTCACCATCTGCACTACACAGCGTTGCCTAACTGGACACAGTCCGTTGGTATGGTCTTCTCGCTGATTCTGCTGGCTCCTTCCTGGGGTGGTATGATCAACGGCATCATGACCCTGTCAGGTGCATGGCATAAACTTAGAACTGACCCAATTCTGAAATTCCTGATCGTTTCATTGTCTTTCTACGGTATGTCTACCTTCGAAGGCCCAATGATGTCGATCAAAACAGTGAACGCTCTGTCTCACTACACTGACTGGACTGTTGGTCACGTTCATTCCGGTGCCCTGGGTTGGGTAGCCATGGTTTCCATTGGTGCTCTATATCACTTAATACCCAAGCTTTACGGCCGTGAAGGCATGTTCAGCAAAGGTTTGATTGAATTGCACTTCTGGATCGCAACCATTGGTACAGTACTTTACATCGCTGCAATGTGGATCGCCGGTGTAATGCAGGGTCTGATGTGGCGTGCAGTTAACGCTGACGGTACCCTGACCTACTCGTTCATTGAGTCTGTTGAAAGGACTTATCCTTTCTACTACATCCGTCTACTGGGTGGCATTCTCTTCCTCGGTGGCATGTTCATCATGCTGTACAACGTACTCAAAACCATTGCAGACAAGGGTGAAGCAGATGATGCAATCCCTCAAGTCGCTGCACACTAACGGGAGGATTAAGTCATGAGTCATGAAGTAGTCGAAAAAAATATTGGCCTGATGATGGTGCTTATCCTCGTGGTAGCCCTGGCCGGTGGTGCTGTAGAGTGGTTCCCGTTGTTCTTCCTGGATGAAACAACTGAACCAATCGAAGGCGTAGATCGTTATGATGCTCTGGCCCTGGAAGGTCGTGATATTTACATTCGTGAAGGCTGCTACAACTGCCATTCACAAATGATCCGTCCTTTCCGTGCAGAAACAGAACGTTATGGACACTACTCTGTTGCAGGTGAGTCGGTATATGACCGCCCGTTCCAGTGGGGTTCAAAACGTACTGGTCCTGACCTGGCCCGCGTAGGTGGTCGTTACAGTGATGACTGGCAGTATGCTCACCTGTACAACCCACGTGACCTGGTACCTGAGTCCAATATGCCAGCTTACCCTTGGCTGTTTGATAGCAAGCTAACCGGTGAAAACACTGCAGACAAAATGGCTGCATTGAATATCGCCGTAGGCGTCACATGTCCAAAGTGTAATCTGTATACCGAAGAAGATATGAAAGGTGCTAAAGCGGCAGTTGAAGGTAAAACTGAAGCTGACGCATTGGTTCACTATCTTCAGGGTCTTGGAACTGCACTATAAGAGGATCATCTAATGGATATTAACGACTTTCGCTCTTTACAAACTGTCCTGGCATTCGTTGCCTTCATCGGCATCGTTATCTGGGCCTGGAGTAAGAGACGCAAGAAATCCTTTGATGATGCCGCTAACTTGCCTTTTGCTGATGAAGATCAGCACAAGTCAACAGTTAAAGGGGAAAACAAATGAGTTCATTTTGGAGTAACTGGATTACTGTAATCACAGTAGGCAACATTTTAGCCTGTGTTTGGCTAATCTGGTGGACAATGAGAAAACGTGATGGTGAATCAGCAGAAGGTGATGTCACCGGTCATGCCTGGGATGGTGATCTACAGGAATACAACAACCCGCTGCCACGCTGGTGGTTGTGGATGTTCTACATCACCATCGTTTTTGCTTTCGGTTATCTGTACCTGTACCCAGGTCTCGGTAATTATGGTGGCGCACTTGGTTGGACAGCTCAAAACCAGCATGCGGCAGAAATGTCTAAAGCTGATGAAAAGTATGGTCCCATCTATGCGCAATACCGTGATGTTTCGGTTGAAGAACTGGCCAAGAATACAGATGCCAATGCAATGGGAAAACGTCTTTACCTGACATACTGCATGCAGTGTCACGGTTCAGATGCCCGCGGCAGTAAAGGCTATCCTAACCTGGCTGATAATGACTGGTTATGGGGTGGTTCACCAGACATGATCCATGCATCTATTGCACAGGGTCGCCGTCAGAAAGCACCAATGCCAGCAGCTCAGGCCATGCCACCTTGGACTCCCGTTCTGGGCGAAGAAGGTGTTGACCAGGTTGTAGAATATGTTCTGGAACTGAGTGGTCGCAAAGCAGATGCTGACATGGCTTCTAAAGGTAAAGAACTTTACATGACCAACTGTAGCGCCTGTCACATGCCTGATGGTGCCGGTTTCCACGCTTTGGGTGCACCTCGCCTGAACGATAATATCTGGTTGTTTGGTAAATCCAAATCACAAATCAGAGATGTTATCGCTAATGGCCGTAACCAGGTTATGCCTGCATGGAAAGAAATGTTAGGTGATGACAAAGTACACGTTTTGACTGCATACGTTTACTCTCTGTCAAACAACTGATCTTTAAGCTACTTGCCAGAAAAAAACCCGACTATTTTGTCGGGTTTTTTTTTAAACATTAAATCCTTTTTAAACTGATATATTAGAAAATAATTACCAAATAATTGATAAAATTTGAAAATTTTCAATGCAAGTTATTAATAATATTGTTACAAAGCATCAATTCTATTAATTAAATGGCAGACAAAATCATGGCAGACAATAAAACACAAAAAAATGATGAATCCGTGGAGGAAATGCTCTATAAAAAAAGAGAGAAAATCTATCCACGTGAAGTCCATGGCATCTTTGCCAACCTGCGTAACCTGGCGATGGTTACTTTGCTGGGTATATTCTATGGCCTGCCATGGCTTCAATATGATGGTCACCAGGCAATTCTGTTTGATCTACCTGCCCGTAAATTCTACATTTTTGGATGGACATTCTGGCCCCAGGATTTCATCTACCTGACCGCCCTGCTCTTGATCGCTGCTTATGCCCTGTTTTTCTTTACTGCACTTGCCGGGCGTCTCTGGTGTGGTTATGCCTGTCCTCAAACAGTCTGGACCGAAATTTTCATCTGGTTTGAAAGAAAATTCGAAGGCAGCAGACAAAAACAGATGAAACTGGATAAAGGCCCATTGAATGCCGAGCGTATCATGCGTACCGGTGGTAAACATGCTGCCTGGCTGATCTTTTCTCTTTTCACTGGCTTCACCTTTGTTGGCTGGTTTACTCCTATAGAATCACTTTACAGCGATATCATGGTCGGCGACATCAGCGCATGGGGTATCTTCTGGATTCTGTTTTACAGTTTCGCCACCTACGGTAACGCCGGCTGGTTACGTGAACAGGTATGTATCTACATGTGCCCTTACGCCCGCTTCCAGTCAGTGATGTTCGATAAAGACACCCTGTTAATCGCCTATGATGAAGAACGTGGTGAGCCGCGCGGTGCACGTAAAAAAGATGCAGATACTGAAAAACTGGGTGACTGCATTAACTGCGGACTTTGCGTTCAGGTTTGTCCTACCGGTATCGATATCCGGGACGGTTTGCAGTACCAATGTATTGGCTGCGCCGCCTGTATCGATGTGTGTGATGAAGTAATGGAAAAAGTTGGCCAGCCCAAAGGCCTGGTAAAGTATACGACCGAAGAAACACTTAAAGGTGGCAAAACGCATGTTTTCCGTCCCAGGATCGTGATATATGCAGCGTTATTATTGATAATTACTGGCGCACTGGTTTACTCCATTGCAACTCGTACACCGCTTGAACTCGATATTATCCGTGATAGAAACGCGCTTTATTTTGAAACCGATGAAGGTATGATCGAAAACGTTTATACTCTGAAAGTTATCAACATGACCAATCAACCTCAGAACTACACCATTACAGTGTCTGGCATTGAGGGCTTAACCATGAAGATGCGAAATGAAACGGTCGATGTAGATTCTGGCAGTGTTGTCGAAGTGCCGGTACGACTGGAAGCCGACCCTGGTGACCTTAAAGCAGCCAGCAGTGTTGTAGACTTTACAATTGAGTCCAATACAACTGAAGGACTAATGTTAACTGAATCCGGCAGATTCCTTGGTCCCAGGTAATTGCCCCATGATAATCAGTAAATTCAAGCTAACCACAAATCATTGCGAGTGATAATAAATGAGTGAATCACAGACACCCAAAATTTGGTACAAGCAGTTTTGGCCCTGGTTTTTAATTGCCTTGCCGATGACAGCTGTTATCGGGTCATTGATCACGATGAATATTGCATTTACTGATGCTGATGGACTGGTCAAGGATGACTACTACAAGCATGGCAAAACCATAAACCGCGATATAACCCGCAAGCGTAATGCTGAAAACCTGGGTATAGAAGCACTGGGTACAATCGATGTGGCTTCAGGCTTGCTTTCATTTAAACTCAATGACGCTGCTATTGGAAATGTTCAGAAATTAACAGTCTCGATGATTCATCCCACCCGTTCTGATAATGACATGAACATCGCTTTGAATCTCACCACAGAAAATACTTACTCAGGTCAACTGTCCCAGAAGATCAATCCAGGTTTCTGGTGGGTTCGCATTACTCCTCCCAGCAATGCCTGGTACATTGAAGGCAGAATCCGTCTTCCTGAAGACCAGAAACTCACCCTGAATTAGTCGCCTAAAAGCCAGAAGTCGCCTCAAGTTTTTATTAAAGTCTTTTATAAAAGCGCCGATATGGCATTTATCAGTCTTCCAAACTGGACTGATGAAGCTATAAATAAGGTGCAAAATGATAAAAATCTATAAAGCCATTCAAAAAATACCCGTTATACTCTTCACGCTTACATTTTCCGTTGGTGCTTTAGCCGCAAATCCTGATTACATCGAGGCAGTAAAACTCGATATCAACGAGTTCGAAACAAAGATATTTCAGGAACAGCCAAACTCTCCCTGGCTACCTTCCGGTAAAAAAGCTCGCGTAGATGGTTCCGACAGCCTGGAATCTTTCAACGACTTCCTGTCAAAACGTTTTCCCGGCAGTTTTATTTTATTCAGCAAATTGGAAAAAACAGACCAGGAACAGGTTTGGCAAAACTATGTCAATACGGGAGACCTGGGGGGTATTCGAAGTGATATTTACACGTTACGCCGCAAAAATGCCCAACAACGTTAATTCATATCAAAAATAATTATTACTTAGAGGATTAACATGCGCTTCAAAGTACTTTTACTCACAACCAGTTTATTCATAACACCGCTATCAACAACACATGCGGTGGTTGACAAAAATCTACCATTTCCTGAAACAGATCAGCCTACCGCACAGGAAGTGGCAAACCAGGTTTATTTTGCAAACCATTTTTATGCCTATGATAATTTCTCGATCGGCGCAAAACGCAGCCGAAGTCGCAAAGCGATACTCATTAATCGTTCAGAATCCGGCAATGACAGTACCATCGCGATCGAAAGACATCTAAATAATAAATATGACGATGGTGTAATAAACTCCCGTGACCTTGCCATATTCCACTCAGGCAATTTAAAAGGCACCGGTCTGCTGGTTACTGATTATGTAGATCCTGATAAAAGTTCAAGTTATGCAATCTGGTTACCTGCATTAAGAAAAATCAGGCGTTTTGCTGAACCTTCACAGGAAGATTCATGGGGAGGTAGTGTTTTCACTTTCGGAGATGTGACACTGAGAAAACCAACTGATGAAACACATGAATTACTCGGTAAAAAAGTGATGCGCAGTTGTTTGGGGGTTATCCCCGACCTCGAAGGTAAAAGCTACCGCTACGTCAGAAAATTACCCAAGCGCAGCTGCCGCCATGTTGGCAAAGAAGTTTATGGACTTAAAAGCAAATCAAAATTTCCTGAATGGTGGTACGACTACAGGATCAGCATGATCGATATTAAAACTTTTGCTGATTACCGTACGGTTTATTATAAAAATGGCGAAATCATCAAAATTATCGACCGCGACTGGGGCGTTATGGACAATGAAACCGAATCAAATGATCCCAGGGCACTATTTTGGAAATACTGGTATGGCGTCGATTTACAGACCGGCCAGGAAAGCTGGGCCGTTATTCCGCAACGCATTATCGAATTTAACCGTGATGTTGATAACAAATTCTGGTCAGAACAAACCTTAAGAAAAATAAAGCGTTAATCAAATTTTGATTAAACTTTGCCAGGCGCCAATGCGGCGCCTCAATTAAAAGATTAAAAAGTTAAAAGGTTAAAAATTGGCGATAAGTTTTTCGGCTAACTCCATATATTTTGATATGTGTTTCTGAGTCTCTTCTTTCTTATTATCTTCAGAGTTAAGGTGAATATCTTCCACTATTACTGCAAGCTCTTTAGCAAGAGACTGGTTCTCACCTGTTAGGTTTTCAGCCAGGTAAGCAACACTTTTCTCCAAAGTGTAGGTAATAATGTGGATTTCCTGTAACTCAGTGACATCAAGCACTGTTTTTCTTTTAATCTCGGAGGTTTTTAAAATGAATATCGCTTCAGCATCTTTCATCGTAGTGACGTCATCAACCTTGAGATGCTGGGTTGGTTTTTTCTTAGGAGCATCAACTGATTCCGTTGATGTTGACGCACAACCTGCAAACATAAAAATAGCGCTTAAAACCAACAAAAACCTACTGTAATTCAACTTTATTTCCTCAATTAATTTTTTATGAAATCTGATTATAACCACGAACACAATAGTCAAAATTTCAAAGAATTCTAATTTAAAACAATTTTATCAGACAAAAAAAACTATTTGATTGTATAAATTGTACGTAAATCCGTTTTTCTTATCGAGTTCTATTATTGGAAAAATACATTGAAATACATTTAACCACATTGAATTTTTTCAATATCAACAAATTATATTTTTAACTGGCAGGTGACCCTTTGCTACTCATAGAATCCTGATCGAAACACTGAAAGATTCGATTAATTTATTCCAGCTTTGCTGTGATTAATGGTATTGCCGGAGGAATTTCACTATCCCCTGGAATCAGGTTTCTCAAAATTGTCAGGTGATTGCCATTGATAATTTCAATCGGTACACCGTCAAGTGTTGCTGATTCAACAGTTACCAGGCCATCACCCAAAGTGTTCATCACAGTATTTACGGTCGCCAGGACCTGCTGGTCAGAAAAATATTCCTGATAGATTTGAGTCAGTTGGTCTTTTTCATCCTTACCAATAATGCCGGCAATGACGTAATAGGATGTATCCTGCGGATGAGGCCTGTTATTCAGTGCTGTTAAAAATTCGCTTCGTGGAATCAGGTCAATACCAGCTTCACCCGCTCCATCAAATATCCATTCAAGCCATATATCCTCGCCATTAACAAGACGCTGCAACTGTTCCTTTATTTCGGCAAAAAAGCGCATCCTGGCCAGTTCAGAACCATGATTGGGTGTACCCACCATAATTAGCCGATCAACTTGCGCACGCTCTATTTCACAGTTCTGTTTGCATTGAATATCCGGGTTTGTCAGCATTTCACGCGACACCAGGCCTCCCATGCTATGGGCGACGATACTTATTTCGTTAACTCCTTTTGCCTTTAATAGCTGTAATTGCTGATTCAAAAAACCGGCTGAATCAGTGATAGGCTGGTCATTCGGGTAAATAATCATCCAGGTATTGAACCTGTTTTCATCCAACACCGGCACCAGGCTACTCCATATTTTCCCGGGGTCATCAAGGCCATGGATTAAAAGAATGTCTGGCCTGTTTTCAAATGGTCCGGTGACTTGATTAATGCCAAAACGGTTACTTGAAGCACTGGCCATTCCGGGAAATTGTTGTGCAACCTGTTTTCTTACTTCTTCCCTGATCAGTTTTTCTTCCATGAAAAAATGCGGCCTTATGAATTGCCAGGCTATGGCGAGAAACAAAAGACCAAGTATGGTTTTATGCCAGGGTTTCATAAGCTTGTGAAATCCATAATAAAGGTGGCTATAACAACGATAAACATCACATATCCCAGGACCTTAAACAGCAAAGGAATATGTTTTGCCCATTCTGGCATATTTGCTTTTAGTTTATTTCTGCTGATTGGATCTTTATCAGAGAGCTCTATTTCATTGCTGAACAAATCATAAAGCCTGTCTGCGTTTTCATGACCGGGAATGCCATCGCCAATACTGTGCTTAAACCCATCGAGTGTTCTTGCGTAAATGGAATAACTGATTTTGGAGGATGCACCCTGGCCGGATTGGCTTGTAACCTTTTTATCAATTGCATAAATGTCTTTCAGTGGCAATGTCTTAACAAATTCACGGCCGAATACATTTCGCCGGGTAATAAGTTCACCTGGTTTTTTTTCAACGGCCAGGCGATTGGTTTTCATGTAAATACCGCCAACCAGCATGCCGACGCCAAACAGCGAAAATCCCAACAGGATCATACTCATCACCATAATCGCGAAATAACTGGTGCGTTCGCTTCCAAGTTCCGCGGCAACCTGGTAACCCATAAACACCGCTACTGCAGCAAAAATAACACCCATCACCGTAAAAACCGTGCTTACCGTCCCTTCCCTGCCTGAAGGGTAATCAATGCGCCAATCACTTCCCTGTCGAGTAATTTTCGCTACATTTTCAGGCAGTTCTATTTCAGCTTTACCCGGTAAATTATCGATGTTTGCAAAATAACGATCTGCATTAAAAACATCGCTGGAAAAACTGCCAGACTCAAATACCGGTATGTTGAAAGTTTCATCAAAATCTTTAGTCGGAACCTGCACCCTCACAGCCCAGTAAGTATAACTGCCTTTTTCCTCGACAGATGATTGCGCCAGGCCTGCCTGTGTTTGAGAGGCAAATCGCAGCATTGTCTTGCCTGACACTGGAAATAATTCAACTCTGGCACGCGTACGATAGCGTATTTTTTCCCATCGGGAAGAGCGATTACTGCTACGCGAAACCGTCACATCAATACAGTTTACATGCACATCCACCTGCATATCAGGTTGATAGGCGAATGGTAGCACCAGGTCTCCGCCTACCCGTCCACCAACCTGTCCTGGATACGGGGCAAGATTGAGCGTCAGGTCTTTGGAAAGAAAATATCGGCGGGTTGTTTTAATCAGGCTTGGAATAATAATGAGGCTCAACAAAAACATCAGGGGGAAAAACAGAGCCTCGCGCATATCCTGGTAACCTGACTCAATGAAAACCTGAATCGCGCGTTCGATACGCCCCTGGTTTTCAACAAAGATAAAACCAGACAACGCTGTCCAGAAAATAAAAAAGATTACTGTGATAAAAAAAGCAGCCTTTACATGCTGTGGTTTTATTTGGCCATTTACCCAGTCTTTACGGGATGTCCAGTCATTTGTCTCTGTCATGATCTTGTATAAGGTTTAAATACATCAGCTTCCCAGGGTCGCATTGCCAGAAAAAAGCCAACCGCCTGACGGCTTTTCAAAGGCAGTTTGCTGTCCTGGCGAAGTAATTCATTAAACTCCTTTTCCAGTTGCCGCATTTTACTGAGTAAGATTTGTACTGAGGTATCACTTAACATGGCGAAAAGATACATGCGTTTTTCCATCTCATTGTTAAAGCGTGATTTTAAAAACTGTTGTAAAACCCGGGTTTGAATGAACTTTTCTATCGGCCCGTTAGGTAACCAGCGGAAGTCATCACTGATGCGCAATTTGATCCGGTTGTTGGGTAACAGGTCAATTAGTTTAAGACGATCAAGTTTTGCCAGGTAATGAATGCATTCTGTTTCACTTATTTCATATTCTTCCAGCAGTTCTTCGAAACTGAACCGGTTCCTGACGGCCACTGCGATCATCAGAAACCTCGTATCCTCTACCAGTTCCTGTTCCTGCTCCAGGGTAAAATGCGTGATCTGCTGAACTGACTGTTCATGCAGCACAAACAGATCAGAAAGCTCCATCTGCATCAACTGGCATACCTGCTCCAGACGTTCCAGTGAAAAACGTTTACTGGCAAACATGCGCTTAACATTAGCCTCACTCATCCCGAGTCCTTTGGCCACCCCGGCATATGTCAGGTGCCGGTTTTTTAATGCCTGTTTCAGAGTATCAATCAAAGCAGAAGATTGGCTCACAGTAGATACCTCAAATAAAGTATATTATTTTTAGACTATAAGTTTATTAAAACTGTTTATTTTCTATTTTGGTTTATCTTTTTAAAACTTTCAACAAGAATTACATCGTCATCCACAACAACACGAGGTAATTATCATGTCTATTTTCAAACGTATCTCAGCAACTGTCGCTTCCAGTATTGACCACATGGTAGGGGAAATCGAAAACCATGAAGCCGTGGTAGAAGCAAGCCTGGAAGAAATGCAGAAAAAAATCGCCACTGCAAAGGTAAGGCTCAGCGCCCTGAACCGGGACAAACTGGCTCTTGGGAAAAAAATGCATGACGTTCAGGCAAAAGCCCAAACCTGGAAAACAAGAGCTGTTCAAACTGCATCAGAAGATCAAGACAAGGCACTGCAGTGTCTAAGTAGATCAAAACAATGTGAACAGCAGGTAGCCACAATGCAAAATTCATTAGATGAATATGAAACAGCTGCCCTCAAGCTCAGTAGTGACATTGAACAGTCAGAAATGAAACTTTCTGAAATGCGCCAGAAACACACCATTCTGCGCGCCCGCCAGTCAACCAGTTCCGCACTGAATGCGGCAAACAGATCCTCTGAAGACAACACACAAAAATTGCTGGATAGCACTTTTGACCGCTGGGAAATCAATATTGTTGAATCTGAACTGACTGGAGAGACCAGCAATTCGTCATTAGATAATTTTGCGGACAGCCTGGAGCAGGATTTCCTGAAACAGGAAAACAGGGCCGAACTGTCGATGGAACTGGAAGCCCTGCTGAAGGAGAAAGGTCATGAATAATCCAGCTGTCATTGACAACCCTGAGCCTCTTGTAACAGAAGCAGGCCCTTTTAATCCTGTTGATCAGGTAAATCGCTCACTGAGCAGCAAATTAACCGATCTGTTGAGAATACTCGGAGCCGGATCACTGCTGATTGCCATGTACAGTTTTTTGTTCGAGGGCTGGCAAAATGGTAATGATATCTACCGCTATCTTATGTTACTGGGCCATACCGGGGTTCTGGCTTTGCTTGGCCTTTTCAGTGGGCATTGGCTGAAGGAAAGCAAGGGCGCGAGATTACTGCTAACCCTGGCATTGGTCTCGATACCCGTTAATTTTTCTGTACTGGGCGCATTTATCTTCTCTCAGACGCCATTGGTCGACCCAAGCATTTATCCACAATATGTAGCCTGGACAGTTGACAGTATGCAAACTGCCCTGTTGACCACAGGTGGTGCAGCGCTGCTACTTATACCGGTAACGCTTATTGGTTTTGCCGTGCTGTCACGCAGTATGTCGAAAAAGCTTACACTGCTGTTTTTAATCAGTAATGCGACCTTGCTTTTACCGATACGTGATCCTCAACTTGTAGGTATGATGGTACTGGTTCTGGCCGCAGGTAACCTGGTGTTCAGCCGCAAAATTTCCAGCAACCAGATCAGTGCCAAAACCTCTGAAGGCCTTACTGCCCTTATGTTACAGATGCTACCCCTGGCGATTCTAACCGGGCGCAGTCTGTGGTTGTACTCAATGGACCTGCTGTTGTTAACAGTATTGTCAATCACAGTTTTCTTTATCTTGAGACAGTCTGCCGCAGTTTTTCAGGACCACGGGAAATTGAGCAAATTATTCAACGGCCTGTCCGTTTTACCTGCGCTGGCTACCACCCTGCTCTTGACGGTAACTGTTTTTGACAGCCGTATTCTTGATGAAATTCTGGCGCTGCCAATTGCTGTAATCGTTTCATCTGCAATGATTTACGATATATCACGTCGCTCGGAAAATGCCCGGGGTTATCTTAATATTGCTGTGTTACAAATAGTGATAGCATTACTGCTGAACATGACGTTATTCAGTGGACTGGCATCTTTGATTTGTGCCGTAGCAGGCTTGTCACTGATCGTTGGCAGCATGAAATTAAAGCACCGTAATATGCTGGTAGGTGGTGTGGTTTTATTGGTAGCAGGATTTGGATATCAGTTGATTGAAATCATTCATGATTTTGATTTCACCAGTTGGGCCAGCCTCGCAGGCTTCGGTATTGTTGCAATTTTAGTGGCTTCTGCAATGGACTCACAAAGCAGCCGTATCAAGCTGGCCGTTAACAAGGTCAAACAGTCTTTCAAAGGCTGGGAATAAAAAACAGCCCCCGAAATACTGTTGGTGAACCTGCGGTATTCGGGGGCTTTAAAAACAATAAAGACAAAAGAATAATCATCGAGGTACATGACCATGGGGCAGTTATTAAAAATAAAAGGCTTCTTATCTTTTATCAGCATTATCTTTTTAAATGCATTTGTTGATCTTGGCCATAAAATCATTATTCAAAATACCGTATTTAAAATATACGATGGTCAAACCCAGGTAATCCTGATTGCCATAGTAAACGGCCTTATTCTTCTACCTTTCGTTCTATTATTCAGTCCGGCCGGTTTTATCTCGGACAAATTTAAAAAACCGACAGTCATTCGTTACAGTGCGGCCGTTGCCATTTTCCTGACCATGATGATTACACTCAGTTATTACATGGGCTGGTTTGAAATCGCTTTCGCCATGACATTTCTTCTGGCTGTACAAAGTGCCATCTATTCACCTTCCAAGTATGGCTATATAAAGGAACTGGTCGGTAAAGAGAACCTGGCTACCGGTAATGCATTGGTCCAGGCAATTACCATAGTGGCTATTTTGTGCGGTATCTTTGCCTTTTCGGTGTTCTTTGAAAATGCATTACAGGGCATTCAGTTTAATAATGAACATGACATCTTATCCACAATTGCCCCGATTGGCTGGATACTGGTTGTTCTCACTATCATTGAATTTATTCTGGCAACCCGGTTACCGGTAAAAGCTAAAGATAACCCGACTCTCAAATTTGAAACCAAACAGTATTTCAGCGGCCGTTACCTTGGTAAAAACATTCACAAGGTATTTGAAAACCGAACTATCTGGCTATCCATCGTCGGCCTGTCGGTTTTCTGGGGAATTTCCCAGGTTATTTTGGCTTCATTTCCGGCATACGCCAAAGCCACCCTTGAAATTGAAAACACGATTATTATTCAGGGCATTCTTGCTTCTTCCGGCCTTGGCATCATATTAGGTTCGTTACTGGCTGGTGCATCATCGAAACATCATATTGAAACCGGCCTGGTGCCATTGGGTGCTATTGGTGTTGTTATTGGTATGTTATTACTGCCGACGTTAGATTCACCAACCGGACTCGTTATTAATTTCATGTTTTTTGGCATGGCTGGTGGCATTTTCATTGTTCCCCTGAATGCCCTTATCCAGTTCCATGCCAAAAATAATGAACTGGGAACAGTACTGGCAGGTAACAACTGGGTACAAAATGTTGTCATGCTGTCATTCCTGGTGATGACCGCAGTTTTTGCCCTGACCGGATTAACCAGCGAAGACCTGTTTCTCATCATGACAGTAACTGCAGTTGCCGGGGCTGTTTATACTGTATACCACTTGCCACAATCCCTGATCAGGTTTGTTGGCGGGCGGATTTTTAACAATCATTACCGCATCGAAGTACTTGGACTGGATAACCTTCCCAGTCGTGGCGGTGTATTGTTGCTGGGTAATCATATCAGTTGGCTGGACTGGGCCATGGTGCAAATAGCCAGTCCCCGTCCGGTTCGTTTTGTTATGCACAGGGCCATTTATCAGAAATGGTTCCTGAAGTGGTTCCTCGATTTTTTTGGGGTAGTTCCAATAGCCGGCGGTCAAAGCAAAACCTCCTTACAGACAATTAATGAACTCATAAAAGCCGGTGAAGTGGTTTGCCTGTTCCCTGAGGGTTCAATCAGCCGCAATGGCCAACTCGGTGAATTCAAAAAGGGTTTCGAGAAAGCTGTCGAAGGTGCTGAAGGCGTTATTGTTCCTTTCTACCTACACGGACTCTGGGGAAGCAAATTTTCCCGGGCCAGCGATAAGCTTCAGGAAGACAGAAACACCGGCTTTAGAGGTGATGTCATTGTAACTTTTGGCCAGGCCATGCCGATTAGCTCAAAAGCACATGAAGTCAAACAACAGGTTTTTGATCTATCGGTTGAAAGCTGGAAAGCCTATTCGAAAAAACTAGACCCTATTCCCCTGGAATGGTTAAGAATGGCAAAAAGAAAAGGCTCCAATCTCAGCCTGATTGATATGCAAATGGATACCGAGTTATCCAACCACAAAACCATGACTGCGGTGATGGCTTTTTCGCGGCTGATATCCAAATACTCTCCCGAACAGAATATCGGTCTGATGATACCTACCAGTAGTGCCGGCATTATTACCAACCTGGCGGTGTTACTGTTAGGTAAAACCGTTGTGAACCTGAATTTCACTGCCAATATGAACGCTTTGAAAGGTTCTGTTGACAAAGCTGAGATTAAAACCATTTACACATCAAAACGATTTATTTCAAAACTGCAGCAACGTGGTATCGAAATGGATGAATTGTTTGAGAAAGTAAATGTTTATTATCTTGAGGATCTTAAAGAGGAAATATCATCACTGACAAAACTTTCATTGCTTATTGCTTCGATGATTTTACCTGCCAGGGTGCTTTACTGGCTTTTCGGGCATTCTGTGGAAACAAGCCAGCCTGCAACCATACTTTTTTCCAGTGGCAGCGAAGGAGAACCTAAAGGTGTTGTACTTACACATAACAACCTGATGTCGAATATTCGCCAGGTGGCCAATGTACTTGATACTCAACGCGATGATGTCGTCATGAATTCATTACCATTGTTTCATGCCTTTGGACTCACTGTGACATCGTTAATGCCGGTAGTTGAAGGCTTACCCGTCGTTTGTCATCCTGACCCAACAGACACAGTTAACATTGCCAAGGCTATTGCAAAATACAAGGCCACATTCTTTTGTGGCACCTCTACTTTCCTTGGCATGTACACCAGGAATAAACGCGTACATCCCCTAATGATGGATTCATTACGTCTTGTAGTCGCTGGTGCTGAAAAGCTTAACAAGGAAGTCAGAGAGCAGTTCAAACTTAAGTTCCATAAAGAAATTTATGAAGGCTATGGAGCAACTGAAACCTCTCCGGTTGCCAGTGTGAACATTCCGGATCGTATGGACATGAAAGACTGGCAGGTTCAGATTGGTAATAAAATCGGCACGGTCGGACTGCCATTGCCTGGCAGTAATTTCAAAATCGTTAACCCTGATACACTCGAGACACTACCCGTTGATGAAGATGGCATGATATTAATCAGTGGTGTTCAGGTTATGCCTGGCTACCTGAATAACCCGGAAAAAACAGCCGAGGCTCTTATCGACCTCGATGGTAACCGCTGGTATGTCACAGGTGACAAGGGCCATATTGACAAAGACGGGTATCTCACCATTGTCGATCGCTATTCACGATTTGCCAAAATTGCCGGTGAAATGGTCAGTCTTGGTGCGATAGAAACATCCATTCTAGACCTGTTACCGGACGGCATCGATATACTCGCAACTGCGATTCCTGATGGAAAAAAAGGTGAAAAAGTTGTACTGCTGTTCAGTGGTGAACTATCAAAAGATGAGATTAAGAACATCATAGACAGCTCTGGATTAAATGCGCTGATGAAACCTTCAGAACTTCTTAAAGTTGATGAAGTCCCGAAACTTGGCAGTGGCAAAAGCGACTTTAGCCGGGCAAAACAAATGGCCATGGTCGCCGTATAAACTACCACGGGTAAACCCGTGGTGTTTTCCCTTTATCGATGCCTGCGCGGAATAAATCCGCGCTACGGCACTTAAGAGGGATAATCGCGGTTATCCCTCTTAAGAATCACCCATCGCGCAAGGTAACCCCGGCAAATGCCGGGGTC
Source organism: uncultured Gammaproteobacteria bacterium (assembly GCA_937926265.1). Classification (GTDB taxonomy): domain Bacteria; phylum Pseudomonadota; class Gammaproteobacteria; order Chromatiales; family Chromatiaceae; genus JABDQZ01. Next base: position 11,045 of record CALAZS010000190.1, on the reverse strand, counting down.
TTCGCTACGCTAATAAAAAACCCCGCATACGCGGGGTTCTTTAAAACATACAGTAAAAAACTTATTTTACTTTAGTTGCTTTCTCACCGGTTGCACCATTATTCTCAGTCCAGGAGATTTTGAAATCATCTCCTTTATTACCCGCATATGAAAAAGACAGGTAAGGATCTTTCGATACAGTTGCATTCCAGTCAGCATCGATAATTACTTTACCGGCTGCTTCACATTTTATGTTGTTTATAAAGTTTGCTGGAACCAGTTCGCCGGAATTTTTATCTTTGCGTAAACCTGTTTCCATTGGGTGAGTCCAAAGTGCTTTTACAACAACTTTTTCACCCTTGGCTTTTGCACGAATTTTTACTGAAGTACTCATAGTATGCCTCTTAAAATTTGTTTAAATATTTGCTTGGGTGAAAATTAACCGCAACCGCCCTGGGTTACTTTGACATGTTTCTTGTTGCTGAAAAGCTTACCATCGGCTTTCACAACACCAATAATATCGCTTGGCTTACCCACTTTAACGCGAATGGAGACTTCCTTCTCGACTTCTGGTTGTATGTTGAATGAAGCTGTTAGAGGGTTTGCATTTTCATTGACCAGCAATGTGATATTTTCAACATTATCCAGAGTGGTTTTGATTTTAACCGGAACAATGGCACCGTTTTCGGCCACATCGGCAACGTCGACCATCACTTTGTCAGACTCAGCTGCTGCACCGCCAAACAGGGCGTTAATGGCATCAGCAGATTTTTTGGCCGTAAAAGCAGATTCAGGCCAGCTGGCAAGCACAGCTGAAGGAGTAATCAAACCGGCCGAAATAGCAACACCAATAGTACTGGTTGCCACAGCGGATTTCAGAAATAAGCGTCTTTTGTTCGAAGGCTTCATATTCACGTTTCCTGGGTAGTGGTTAAATGTTTAAGTCATCTAAAATTATTATATTGATGACCTCTTGTAGTTTTCAAAATTTAGAAAAAACCTGATTATTTTAGTGTCTTGATTCTACTGCGTAATTGATTTATCTCAAGAAAAATCATAATCGGAATGAGATTCTGGAATTTTAAAATCAGTCGATGGCATCTTCCAGGCTGTAATGGTTACTCAAAAATTCCCTGGAGGTTTTTACAGCTTTCTCAATGTTAGCGACATAGCGGTTTTCGCTGAAAAAACCAATGTTAAAAAGTTCCTGGTCAGCCGGATATTTGGCATGTTTGAGGGTATCAACTATCAGGTTTAACTCTTCCTGTCGGTCTCTTAACTGAATCAGCATGGTAGTTTCCAGGCACTCAGGTGAATTTTTCCTGGCTTTATGTGTTAGATAATCAAAATCCGACACCAGCTTTTCGTAATTTTGGCTAAGTTCATGAAATCGCTGGTAATGATCGGCTTTCTGCTTTAACCAGGCTTTATGTTCGGTTTTTCGTTTTTGTTTTTGCCTTCTGGCTATAACAAGCAGAATCAGGAAAACAGAAAATAATGATATTGCAATATAAATACTATCAACCAGGGCTTTTGCAAGTTCTGGAATCGACAAAATCAGCAATTGTTGAAAAAAATCCGCCATAGTGAGTCCGAAACAAAAAAGGTTAGCCGATGCTAACCCTTAAAATTCCCCATAATGATATCGAATAATAAGTTAATAATCCTGATTCAATCAGTGATTTTAAGAAATAATCAAGTAACAAATGTGATCAGCAAATCACTAATAAGTCCGAATCCACGCCATAGGAATATCTGATTCAAATGTGTTATCTAAATTCCTGATTCTTCCAAGAAGTCGACCTTCTGGGACAAATCCCAATGATTTATACAGAATTATGGCTTTTTGATTCGATTCACGCGCTATAAGTTCGACTCTGGTGATTTCTGGATATGAGTCTTTAACTTTTGACAATAAATGACTAAGCAGTTCTCGACCGATACCTTTTCCTTGGAAATTGGGATCAACAGCGATTGTCAGTTCTGAAAGAACATGAGAAAAACAATACAAGCCAGTTTTGTAAGCATGAATTTCGCCTACAATTTGACTGTTCTCATCAATAGCAACCAGCCCAACCCCATTGTTTATGGTTTTAGTTATGAAATTGCTGACGTAGTTTTCATCAATCTCATCCAACAGACGGGCAAGACCACCTGGCGTAACTGCAACTCGTTTATACAAATCAAGAATGCCAGAAGTATCGTCAATGGTAGTTTCTTGAAAATTCATACTTAATAGAGGAATTTGAAAAAAACTCTCTCGAAAACTACCACCTTCTGGAAATTTCCATATATCTCAGATGTGATTAAAGCCGTAACAGCCTGGCAATGATGGCTGGTAACTCGGCTAAATTGATCAGATATTGAAAGCCCAGGAGATGGAGGAAATCATTAGTTATATTCGCCGGGAATGTCGTTCTTAATTACGGTAACTTTATCTACTTTCTGACCTGACATTCTTAGCAATTCATCGCCTGAAAATTCAAATCCTAGCTTGAGCGCAATGCGAGCAACATCATCAGCAGTCGCGGCTTCGAGGACCTCGCTTTTGAGTGCAGGCTCAGATTGCATTTTCCTTAAAAAATCTTTCAGTTGATCAATGGCCATAAATAAACTCCTATCTGATTTACACTCTATACAGCCTGGAAAAGCCCAGAGCCACAAGATGATTTTACAGCCAGAACAAACCACAAACAATCGCTTGATCTTATATAAAGACAGACTGCTCCTCAGTAGTTGTTGCCCCTAATAACCCGAGTCAATGCTTGTGCTTTCCCCCAATCTGCCATCAAAGTTGCCCCAAAAGCTCTACCCAGTAGCTATTCCTGAATGTCTAATTCACGATATAACTTTACCAGTAGAGAAGCCTTCAACAGTAATTTCTTCATAATCAGACAGTTTCATCTGGAGCAGGTCATATGTCTGGTTGATACTACTTTCAATATCACCATTTAAAACATTCAGACCCTCAAGTATCTCCCTTGCCTCCTCAAAACCCTGCTCGATACCTTTCTTCACTTCCCGCATAAAAGAATCAAATGCCATCTCGCTATCAATATCTGGATTTTTCTCCATAAACGCCTTGAAGAAGTCACCAATTTTTGACGCAATTCGCTCAGCAGTAGCTTCTGGAGAGGTATCGATTTCCTGTTTAACGATTTCTTCAATGCCGTTTTCCAGACCAGTAGACTGACTTATTATTTCATTGATATTTGTAATAGCTGATTTATAAAGCAAAGAGAGCGGTTCTTTTTTTGTTGACAAATCAACTTCTTTGACTGATTCAAGTATGGTTGCATTTAAACCCTGTTTTGCATCGAACTGATTACTAAACGGAGTTATTCGAATAGATTGTGCTTGAATAGATTGTGCTGGAATAGATTGTGCTGGAACAGATAGTGTTTCCATTGTGCTTTCCTGTGGTTTTGTAATGGAATCATTATCTACAGTTGTGGTTCTTTTAAATTGACTGGTAGCGACAAATATTTAGCCTGCCGCGCCATTTTTCAGCTAATAGCGTTCCTGGGTAACCAGAATAAAAAACGATGAAGCCCTAAATACTGGTGCATTCACAGCCAAGAAAAAATCTATCTTCTTTCCCATATTCAAACTACTCAGACAGGAAAACCCTGATTTTAGGAAATTGCAGGAAGCAGAAAACCATGAGAATTTATTTCTCCTAAAAATCCATACCTCTGATTAATACAAAAATAGCGTGAAACGATTAACTCGAAAAATATTCATTGATATATATCAATAATAATTTCGGTTTTGAAATTTAGTACACGATTTCTTGCTATTATTTTGAAGGAATTATAGAGATTATTTATGTCGCAACTTCGTTTTATCTTACTGTTGAGTGGCGGTGTTTACCTACTAGGGCTTATTGGGAGCTTACCCGACCCCTTTGCCTCCCCAATTTGGCCTGCGACAGGCTTTCAAATCGCCATGTTTTTCCTTTATGGACATCGAGCCATATGGGCAATGACCCCAGGCCTTCTTGCAATCCAACTACAACTTGGTCTTCAGGGAGGCATGCTTTTAGAAGGGGCAACCTATTTTGCTATTGTTTCGTGGTCTGCAATGTATACGGAGGCTTTTCTAGCAAAGTTCTTCACCAGAAATCAGGGAAGTGAACTAAATGAGCAATCAGTTTACTTGAGGTTTGCGCTTATTGGTGCGCCAATTGCTACATTAAGCAGCGCAGTTCAAGGTGTATCTGTACTCAATTACTATGGAGCATATCCAGCAGGGATAGACTGGTATATTCCTTATCTTGTGTGGTGGACAGGTAATTTGATTGGGGCATATGCACTAGTTCCATTACTTCTTCTTAAGAAAGAGTCAATATTAAAAATAAAAGATAAACTGCTGCCCTTTGCATCTTACTTATCAATTTCACTGTCTATTGTGATTCTGTTAGCTATAAATCCAAATGAATATATACAAAACTTTCTGTACCTATTGATAATCGTATTTTTATACTTTTTGGTAAAACTGCAGAACTATCCAATATTCGTTCTGACTCTTTCAATAAGCACATTGCTGTTTATTACTTTGCAAGTAAATAACTTAGTGGTTTTAAATGTCGGTCAAAATGTGTACCAATTATTTGCTTTAGAGGCTGTATTAGCATTGATTCTTTCGATGAGTATTATCTTTTATCATCAAGTGAACACAAATAAAAAGTTAGCCCTGAAAGTTCAACTTCATAACGAAGAGTTACAAGAAAAAGTAAAAGAAAGAACAAAGGAACTTGAAGCTGTTTTAGATGAAATAAAACAATTAAAAGAAAAAGAAAAAGAAGGCATTTACCATGCCACGGCTTATGGTGCGCAACATATCTTAAATAACCTTCTGAACCAACTGACACTAGTCAAAATTGAAATGGATCGAGACCCTTATTTTAATAAAGAAGTGTCAGAAAAATTTAAGATAATGACAAAACAAGCGAAGGATTTGGTAACAAGCCTATCTTCAGTTGAAACAATTGAAGAAGACACTATTAAAGACTCGATATATCCAAAGCGTTTTTTGCAGCTTATATATGTAAGTAAAGCCACAAAACAAATGACCAAGGAAGATTTAAAATATCTTCTAGAACAAAGCAGAGAGCGTAACAAAAATTTAAATGTGACTGGTATGTTATTGTATTCAGGTTCAAGTTTTATTCAGGTTTTAGAAGGAGCTGCAACTGATGTTGAAGCTATTTATGAATCGATTCTCAAAGATGAGCGAAATACCGATAACTATATAGTTCAGAAAAAAGGAATAGATGAAAGAGAGTTTCCTGATTGGACAATGGGTTTTCGTGACTTGACTGAAGAAGATATTAAAAATATTGATGGATTATCTGATTTCTTAGAGAGAGAAAACAATTTAAGTGATATAAAAATATCACACGCCATGCTCTTGCTCTCCCAATTTAAAGACTTAAATTAAAATTAAATCAGCCGGCAACTAATTTTTGATAAGAAACTCATTACCTTGTAGGGTTTAGCATGACAGCATATTTAGAATGGTTTGAAGATTATTTCGTGATGCATTACGAAGATATAGTAACTATCGATGAAACAGCAGTTTTATATTCTGATATTCTTGCTAAAGATAATTTTTATGATATGAAGTTTGGCATAGTTGATACAACTAAACTAATTGAAGCAAATTATGATAATTATGATTACGAGCGTCATGCTGCCTTGACGGTTGTAGCTGAAAGAAGCCGTGGTATTAGAAACCTAAAAATAGGCGTTGTAGTTATAAATCCTAAAGTCGCCGAGTACGTAAAGCTGTTAAAAGAAAAAACAGCATCACATCAGCATTCATGGCATAGAAAATTATTTTCTTCTATGGAAGAGGCGCTGACTTGGTGTAAAAAAACCTGAGCAAAAAGTTCTCCAATCAGCAATTTGCTTTCGTTGGGCTTTTGCTAATACTTCGAGAAATTTCCCTGTCATATCAACCAGTCAAAAAACTTCCTTTCAGAGTTAGAAGTGATCAGTTCTACATAGCGGTCATAGGATTATGTTAACTAATGCTAGTAAAAAAACTAGCCGTATTCAGTAAATGCTAAAACTTCTGAATTTGCCTTAGATAAAATGAAAACCTGTCTTGAAAATAAACTCATAATCAGCATCATGCAGAATTCATCTTGTTGGATTAAGTATGATGCTTTCTGACATTTATTTAGCCTGGCTATTCATATCTTCCAAAATACTTATTATTTGTTTCGAAATTAAATTAAATTTTTCATGGGCTTGATTGGCTTTTGAAATTTGGTTAACCCGCATATAAATAATAAATTCACTGGCAAGAGAATGAAATTTTTTATGAACTTCAATGAGTTCATAAAATTGACTGGAATGGTTTTCTTGTAATTTTATCCAATGACCTAACGAGCAAATATTCTCATTTTCAATTGACTTGATATCAATATCAAAATCAATCTTCTTTTTGTTGTAAATTTCGTCAATAGTACTTTTCCAGGCTAAATGTTCATCAATGACATTTTTTAGATTAGTGAACGATTTAACGTGATGTAGTGCGGGTATTTCAATATGTATCACCGTGCCAGTTTGTTTATTTTCTGGCGGACTTTCGGCCCAAATCAATCCCTGGTGTAATTGAATGATTTCTTTCGAGATGGGTAATCCCAAACCCGTGCCACCAGCTTTTGATTTATGCTTGGTACTTTGAATAAATTTATCAAAAACTTTCTCCAGTTCATCTTCAGGTATACCAACACCTTCATCTATTATTGATAAATGAATAACATCCTGATTTTGGTTATTTAGCCATTTGTTAATAATTGATATTTCAATATTTACCTGGCTACTTTTTGGACTATATTTAATGGCATTTGATAATAAATTTACCAGCACTTGCATCATTAGCTTTTGATCAATCATGCAACTGACAAATTCACTGGAATCGATTGATACCGATATATTTTTTTCAATCAAAAGACTTTCAACTTCTGATTTGGCATGCTGAATCAGTAAAATAATATCTTGCTCTTTAAGATCAACTTCCATTTTCCCTGATTCCAGTTTTGATAAATCAAGCAAATCATTTAACAGCCCTGTTAACCTGATACTGCTTATGCGAATATTCTCAAGATAGTGTTTTATTTTTTCATTTTCTACACGCTTTAAGCCCAAATTAGTGAAGCTCAAAATGCTATGCATTGGCGTACGAAGCTCATGAGACATGTTGGCTAAAAAACGGCTTTTTTCCTGGTTGGCGAATTCAGCCTGATCTTTTGCTTGCTCTAACTCAAACGTTCTTTTATGGACCTCTTGCTCAAGTAAATCTTTATTTTTACGAATTATATTTGACTGTTCTTCCTCGTTTTTAAATGCGTAATACATACTGTTTAACAAGCCTGTCAATACCAATATGTAACTGACTTTTTTAAGCAAGTGGGCAAGATCAAATTGAACATCAAACAAGTGAGATGAAAACGACATGAATACAGCCTGAGAGACAAAATTGACTATCAACGACAATACAAGCCAATATTCAAAATTGTCATTTTTCCACTTGCCTTTTACCAAATACCCATACAATGCAAATGCAAATAAAACAGCAGGTAACAATTCTTCAGGTCGATGAAAAATAAATTCCGGATAATAAGCTGGAGGGAGCGGTGTAAAAACAAAAAACAAAAAGAAGAAAGAAGTTGCCAGAATAGTATACAGATAGATATGGAATTCATAGTGTTTTCTATTAGCGGGAAAATTACCCACTCGTTTCCAGACAACGTAGCTTGCCCACAGCATTGCCGCCAGGAAAAAACGTGAAGCGACCCAGCTCCAGGGGATTAATGAGGGTAACTCTGATGGAAAATAACCGATGAACCATGACGAAGTCACCACAGTGTGGTAAGCATCAAGAAATGAGGTTCCTAGAAAACCTGCTCCAATTAATAAAAAGACAATATCGGGTTTGCTATAGTATCTGATTAAGGCCATTACTCCTACAAACAATGCCAGAGTCGTTGCAATGACTTCCATGAGAGTATGAAGTTGAACTGAACCTTCCCATGAAGAATCACGAACCAATAGATAGCTTAAGCTTAAACCTATACCCAACAGCCAAAATAATGATTTTTTAATTGAAACTTCAGACATTTAAGCAATTTAAAAACATGGCACACCCTAAACAGCCTCTTTAAACATATCGCATCTATCACAGCCAAAAAGTCAACTGATACGAGACCTTCAGATAATCAATAAGATCAGACCTTTCAGTCATCGACTTTTCTATCCCTATTTTTGAATCAATTTTTGCTGGACAATCTCGGTTAGGACAGTGAAAAAGTAGATCTCCAGTTTGATTATCCTGGTTCCATCGACAATATTGAATTTCCATAACACACCTCTTATTTCAATGAAATTATCATAACCTATTTTTTTTTACTCAAAGATAAGTTTTGATGAGCATTAACATTTTTAATGATTTCTGATGGTTTCTGTATATTATTAAAAGTTTGAATATTACTTTCCATTACTGGCAGTTTTTGAGCACCACTACCTCCAACCCAAATATCAACATTTAAATCTAAATTTTGACGTAAGTCTTCGAGGTAGCTTTTGGTAAGCTTATTAACAGAATAAGTACTTAAAGAAAGTGAAACGATATCTGCTGAATATTCTTTAGAAGCTTTTACAATTTGGGTTGTCGGTAGACTACCACTGAAATTAATACACCTGGCTCCAACACTGGAAAAAGCAGCTTCTACCATTTGCAAACCAAGCGTATGCCACTCGCCCGGGACAGAACACATTAATATTACTGGGCCTGTGTTTCCAAAACGTGTGGTTTGAATGATGTTATTAAGCACTCTTTGCATGACCATAGAAACAGAGTGTTCTTCAAAAACCTGAATTTCTCCTGTTGCCCATTTGCTTCCAATTAGACGCATAAATGGGGCGGCATAATCCTCAACGAAGTTAATAATGCCCTGCTCAAAAACCAGTTTTTCCAGCTTGTTACCTAAGTTGTCGTAATTTTTGGCAATTACGAAATTAAGTAATTCATTCAGATGCTGATTCTTATCATTCGAAACCACAGCAGGAGCTTGTTCAATTGAGGAAAAGAGCTGGCTATCGGCAGCAAATATTTTTGAAGGCTTTAAGCCAGAATCAAGTAATTTTTTTGCCTCTAACAGGAGGTACAGGTCAGATTCTTGGCAGAAACCGCGTCTTAGGTCTAAACCAGCCCAACGACTTCTTATCTACAATTTCAGCCTGTATCGATAAATTATGATTAACGACCGCTTCTCAGCAGTTCCCGACCTACGCCAATTCATCGAATCTGTCTGCTTTACTTATTAAGTTTAGCTTGGAACATTAATGTCTGGATATTGAGCTTTTATAATTGTTAACCCCAATAATTACCCAGACCAAAACTAAGGCATAAAAAAAGGCCTAGCAAATATTGCTAAGCCTTTGATTTTATTGGTCGGAGCGAAAGGATTTGAACCTTCGACCCCCACAACCCCATTGTGGTGCGCTACCAAGCTGCGCTACGCTCCGAATCTGCTTATTTTAATAGTATTAACATATAAGCTCAATTTTATATTTACCTGGCTTTAGCAGCATAATCATCCGGTTTTTTCAAAAGTCTGATCTTTTGATGAACTATTATTAATTCGCCTCTGTCAGAAGATATAAATTGTTCTGGATCAGAAATGCGCAAATTTTACTTGATACTGCTTATATCGCTTATACCGGTGCTTATTCTTTCTGGCTGTAAAGCTATTTACACGACCTACAGCGGCCAACCCTCGATAGCTGCTTCAGAAGGTTCAAAAGTCATCATTAATCAAAAGATCGATGTGAGACCCGGGATAACCCGTGTGTTTATTCAGGACGGGATCATCGGTGGATTCAATCATTTTAAAACCAGTTGTAACATGGAGGTCCGCAAGAGAGATGACAATAACCGGCAGTTTATTGAACCAGCTGAGTACAATATAACCGGCTCGCAGAGTACCCTGGAAAATGTTGTAAAAAATGAATCTCAGGAGCCTGTCAGGCTTGCCTCAAGCAATTCATCTTTCTATGGCAAATTTAACTATGGAAAATTTATGCTGGCCAATAGTTCAGTTGATAGCAGCCCTTCTGATATATATCTTGGCATTCATTATTATCTCTCAGGGCCTGACGCAAATGTCATGCGCCTGTCCTGCCGGGGCGCATTAGCTGCGCCGTGGGAAGCGGAATATCCAACCCGAACTGAAATTGAACAGGCACTTGGCAATATAATTACAATTCATTATTAGATGAACAAAATCCCCGCAATGCGGGGATTTTTTTACTTAATTTGACGGTGCAAACGTTTGCAAAATCAACTGCATTTGCTGTTCAGGCAGCGGCCGTTGACTTTCCTGCTTCAAATATTCAGGCACTGGTGGCGGTGGAAGGCTTGCCGTTGGTGCCGAAGCAACCTCAACGTTACCCGTTGGTTCTACTGGGTCAACTGGATAAACTGGCGCATTTGGTACAGCCGGTGCAACTTCAGGCATAAACTGCCCAGAGGTTGATACTGGCTCTTGAGCCGGTGCAGATTCTGCTGAAGCGGGTTCAGTTGCAACCTGCTGTGCAGGAATATCCGCCTGAACTGCCTGTTCATTTTGCGCGGCAGCCACAAAATCTTCACTTGATACCGGTTCGGCTTGTGATTGAGGCTCAATGGCCTCAGCCCCTGCTTCAGGTTTTGTTGTGGGTTCGGAAACCTGGGCTACTGGCGTTTCGGAATGTTTAGTTCCCTCGTTGGCGTCATAAAGCTCATCGATGTAATAACTGACACCGGCAAACAGCAAAACGATGAATATTAACCGGAATAAACTGCTTTCCTCTTTTTGGGCAGGTACCGGCTTACGGTAAGGTTCGGTTTTGGCTGACTGGCTGCCTGCAGACTGGCTGGGAGAATAATGAGTTGGTGCAGCAGGAGCCGTTGCCGGTTTTGTTTCTGCCGGTTTTGTTTCCGCCGGTTTCGTCTCTGATGATTTCGTTTCAACCGCTTTGGCTCAACTGGTTCAGGTTTGCTAGATTCAGCAT
>CALAZS010000189.1 GCA_937926265.1 uncultured Gammaproteobacteria bacterium | reverse complement strand
TTAAATTCTCTAAATATAAGAAAATACTAAATTAGTACTTGCTAATTAAGAAAATGCTTATATACTGTCTAACCAATGAGTGAAGACACTCACCAGTAATTGAAACATAACGCATTTAAAACTTTTTGGAGAATATCATGAAAAAAATTATTGCTATCGCAGCTATCATCGCTTCAGCCCAGGCTTCAGCTTTCTGGAACAACGACAACGGTTACACCAATGCTGACAGCCGTTTCGACGGTAACGGTTACGGTTATGGCGATGCTTACGGTAAAGGCGACGCTAACGGTTCTGCTGACATGGACAGCGAATTCACCATGACTTTCAAAGGTCGCGCACGCGGTGATGCTAAAACCAACTGGGACGGAAGTGCTAACGGTTACCAGAACATGAACAGCAACTTCGATGGTCGCGGTTACGGTTACAACCAGCCATACCAGTATGGTTACGCTCCAGTTGCTCCAGTCGCACCAGTTGCCCCAGCTGCTAAATAATCAAACCAGCTGTAAAACTTAAAAATCCTTCTCATGAAGGTGATAAAAGCCCGCTTTATTCAAGCGGGCTTTTTTTATACTCGTTATTTTTAAACCGTTTAATAATCCTCGGCAAAAAAGCCGCCGAGGCCAGCAGCGCCAGTCCAATTAAAATTTTTTCAACCAGACCCTCACCTCCGGCAACAGCTTCACGACCAACATATCCAAGGTAAGTATAAGCAACAGCACCTGGTAGCATGCAAATGTAAGATGCAACCAGGTAATGTGAAAAACGAATTTTTGTTAAACCCAATGCATAATTTAATAAGAAAAAGGGAAATACCGGCACCAGCCTGACAAAAGCCACAAAACGCCAGCCCTCCTCTTCAACACCATTTTTCAACTCTTTCAAACGACCGGTTGCTTTTTTCTCAACCCAGCCGGAAGCCAGGTACCGCGATATTAAAAAAGCCAACCCTGCACCTATGGTGGCGCCGGTTAAATTCAGGAAAGTCCCCAAAACAGGACCAAACATTGCACCACCGGCAAGGGTCAGGATTGAACCCGGGAAAAACATAATTGTACCCAGTGCATAAACAAGCATGAAAACCAGCCATGCCATCGGTCCAAAACTCTCAAGCCTGTTTTTCAGTAACGTCACATCAATGTCTTGTGAGAACCAGAGTGTGATTCCAGCAGCAATTACCAGAACAGAAATACCAAGGATCTTGAAAAGCCGTGATGATGATTGCATGTCAGTAGTTACCGGTAAACACTGAAACGCTTACCGTGAAAATCAAATTCCGCCCTGCCCCGCATACCCTTGGGTGAAATTAACAAGGTATGGGCATCAAGAATCCGGACACTGATATCTCTGAAACCAATAAAGCTGACCTGGTATTCAGACCTGGCATCGTTAGCTGAAAGCGGCGGCGAATACACAACAAGCTCATCGTTAACAGCATGAATTTCTTCCATGCCGGATATTTCATAAAAAGGTTGATCAAATGCCTGTGTTCTGAATTCCCAGTTTATTGACTGCTTTTCGCCCTGACTATCAAGGTAATCGACTTCTGCACGGTAAACCGTGTTCCAGTCCAATCGATATCGGGGAAATATCGCATGCTCGTAGGCAGTAAACTTGCCATGAATATCCGTCTGTTTATCAAACCGTGCTAACAATTCGACCCGTTCTCTTTTGACTGTTTCAGATTCAATTGTTTCTGGGGCGTTTGCCTGAAACAATTCAAAACGTTCAAGTTTCGGAGGCTGCTCAAACACAACCGGGTTGAACTGAATGGAAACCGGGTAACCTGATACATCAACACCGGGCAACGGGTCTGGTGCCTCGATATAAAAGGCCGGCGAAATACCGGAAAGACCATCAGCCGGCCAGGCAACATAGGCAGGGTTTTGTGCCTGCACCGAGGTTAACGCCCTGTTAAAAGTTTCCTGGTTAATTCTTTGCTGTTCATCGGCACATACCTTGAAAATGTAATGGCCGGGCGGTAAGTCCTTGGCAGCTTCGTCACACAGGCCTGCCTTGATTGTGTTACCAAGGTTGTAAACAAAACTGTGATAGTCCCCCTGCGATGCATGGCCTACCCCCACTTCGTCAAAATCGAAGGTCAGGAATGAAAACCTGTGATAAATAGCGCCCATCAAGCCGTCGATTGACTTTAATGCATCGCCTGCACCTTTATGTGTAGAAACATTTTCACTGTTATGACGGCTGCTGTAACCGGCCCTTAGCATACGATCAAGTGGCGTTTGCCCGGTAAAGCCCGGGTTACCCGGGCGTTGTTCATGACCCCAGGCATTGTTCATCAGTAAATAATCCGCATGCATCTGCGCCGCCAGAGCAAGGTTTCTGTCTCTTTTAAAAAGCTGCATGCCAGCCTGGGTTCTGATTTCATTCAAATATTCAAAAGCATCATCTGCCGCGAAACCGGTGGCGGCATTAGTATTTGCAAACGAAAGAAAAACGAAAAGCGTTATTAAGCGAAATACAGCTGCTTTCATGAAATTACGGGGATCAGTGGTTGATGACAGTTCCGGCAATGATAAAGCTGCCCCTTTAAAATACGATTGTGCCTGATTGCTGTTAAAGAATGCTGCTTACAGTCACACTGGTAATCGAACAATCGGTACTGTCTTGATTTGGTAGCGGAAACATCATAGTCATGGCAACGTTTAACATCTGCCCCGAATAGCCGCATGATCGTCTGCCAGTGCTTTCCGTGAGGACGAATCTTTCCGCCATAATTTTGATACGCAACCAGATGAGCCACTTCGTGTGGCACGGTCCTCAAAAGAAAGTCATCCGTATGCTGCCCGAAGATCACGGGGTTGTAGTTAATTTCACAGCTGCCATTGCGATGCATACGAAAATAGCCTGCGGTTTTGCCTTTAATATCAGCTCGAATAGTGTCCAGACGGAACCCCCTGCCGAAATGCTCCTGGGCCATTTTCAGATAGTCATTAGTTTGCTCAACCAGGCGGGGGTCAATCATCAGATGCAAAATCCAGTGAAATGGAATTGATACAATATCGCATGCCGGTCGGAGCAGGTCCATCCGGGAAAACATGTCCAAGATGCGACCCGCATTTGGCACAGTGCACCTCGGTACGAATCATGCCGTGTGAACTGTCTTTTTGTGAAGCAACGGCTTTTTCACTGAGTGGCTGAAAAAAACTTGGCCAGCCGGTACCTGAATCAAACTTTGTTTCGGATGAAAACAGTTTTTCACCACAGCAGACACAGGTGTAGGTGCCACTATCTTTATTTTTGTAAAACTTACCGGTAAAAGGTCTTTCCGTACCCTTTTCTCGACATACATGGTATTGCTCTGCAGTTAATTTTTCGCGCCAGTTATCATCAGAATCTGTCATAATCTGCTCCTGTTAAAACTGTTTTATGTTTCATGGCATCAGGACATCTTACGACAGTCTTTTCGTAGCCAGCCTGATTTTTTGCAAGGTTAATTTAACTTAACCTTCTGTAATACCAACTTTATAATATCGAAAATTATTTTAAATATATTCAGGAATTCGCATATATGTCAGCCACCTCATTCAATCCGCCAGTCAGAACACTTATGGGTCCAGGCCCTTCCGATGTCCATCCTCGCATTTTAAGTGCTCTTGCCAGGCCCACCATCGGCCATCTGGACCCGGTATTCGTTGACATGATGGATGATGTCAAAGGCCTGCTGCAATACGCTTTTCAAACCAAAAACGAAATGACCATGCCGATTTCCGCACCCGGTTCAGCCGGCATGGAAGCCTGCTTTGTCAATCTTGTTGAGCCGGGCGATAAAGTCATCGTCTGTCAGAATGGTGTTTTCGGCGGTCGCATGAAAGAAAATGTCGAACGTTGTGGCGGCACGGCCGTAATGGTCGAAGATGAATGGGGCGCAGCGGTTGATATCAACAAACTTGAAGAAGCGCTCAAAGCCAATCCTGATGCCAAAATTGTTGCTTTTGTTCATGCCGAAACCTCAACTGGAGCCCAGTCTGATGCCAAAACGATTTCTGAACTGGCACATAAACACGACTGCCTGGTCATCGCAGATACCGTGACCTCTCTTGGCGGCACACCGGTACTGGTGGATGAATGGCAGATCGACGCTATTTACTCAGGCACCCAAAAATGTCTTTCCTGCACACCGGGTATTTCTCCGGTCAGTTTCAGTGAACGCGCACTTGAAGTAATTCGTAACCGTAAAACCAAAGTGCAAAGCTGGTTCCTCGACCTAAACC
This sequence comes from uncultured Gammaproteobacteria bacterium, assembly GCA_937926265.1. Classification (GTDB taxonomy): domain Bacteria; phylum Pseudomonadota; class Gammaproteobacteria; order Chromatiales; family Chromatiaceae; genus JABDQZ01. The sequence goes on along the minus strand of CALAZS010000189.1, from coordinate 30,203 downwards.
TGATCATGGGCTACTGGGGTTCAGGTCAGAAACGCGCCTATCATCACACGGCCCCGGTTAATGCACTTTATGGATTTCATGAATCCCTGGTCATGCTGAAAAATGAAGGACTCGAAAACGCCTGGAAGCGCCATGCTGACAATCACCAGGTTCTCAAGGCAGGCCTTGAAGCCATGGGCCTGACTTTCATAGTTAATGAAGCTGATCGTTTACCACAACTTAACTCGGTCAGCGTGCCTGAGGGTGTTGACGAAGCCAAGGTGCGTAGCCGTCTGTTAAATGAATTCAATCTTGAAATAGGTGCCGGACTCGGTGCCCTGGCCGGTAAAGTATGGCGAATTGGACTGATGGGTCATAGTAGCCGGCCTGAAAACATTCTCTTGTGTGTCAGCGCGCTGGAAGCCGTTTTATCTGACATGAATGCGCCTATTAACACCGGGGTAGCTTTAAAAGCTATTCAGGATAAATTGGGGTAAGTTGGGGTAATCATGGCAAAGCGCGGAAGGTCAACCTGGCAAAACCTGCTGTTAGCCATTGCGGCTGCAGCCTCTCTTTTAGGCGGTTATTATCTTGGCAATATCGCTTCAGGAAAAAAACCTGAAACCCAGGTCGCCACGGTCATTCCAGAACCCCGCCAGGTAAAGGATTTCAACCTGGTTGATTTTAATAACCAGCCTTTTACGCTTGAAAATGTCAAAGGCAAGTGGAGTCTTATATTTTTTGGTTATACCCATTGTCCGGACATCTGTCCGCTTGCACTAAATGCCATGGCAGAGGTCCATACAAAACTGGCTGAAAATAAAGCCGACCTTGATCAGTTACAAATTCTGTTTGTATCTGTTGACCCTAAACGTGACACGCCGGAACACATGAAGAACTTTGTCACTTTCTATAATCCATCATTCATGGCGGCAACCGGAGAGGATGCCGAACTCAAAGCCCTGACTTCGCAGTTGGCAATTCAGTACAAGGTGCACGAGCCGGATGAAAATGGTGATTATCTCGTCGATCACAGTTCCTGGCTGATTATGCTTAATCCTGAAGGCCAGTTTCATGCAGTCATCTCCGGATCACATTTTCCGAATACCAAGGCAATTGCAGAGGATATTGCTCTGATTGCCGATATTTAAGCGATAAAACTCACAGTGTTTTCTTTCCTGCAATACTTATTACCACACCACCTGCTTTCTGCCCTGATGCATGCTGTAGCACGTATCGAATGGCCGCCGGTTAAAAATTTTATTATTCGCAAAGTTATTGCAAATTATAAAGTCGATATGTCACTGGCCGTCGAAGAAAACCCTGAAAGCTATCCGAGCTTCAATGCATTTTTCACCCGCCAGTTAAAAGCTGATGCAAGACCGCTTGCCCTGGACAGCCGACTTGTGAGTCCTGTTGACGGTACCGTCAGCCAGGCAGGTGACATTATCAACAGCAATATTTTCCAGGCCAAGGGACATACATATACCCTGCTGGAATTACTGGGTGGAAACAGCCAACTGGCAGAAGAGTTTATCGACGGCCAGTTCACCACTATCTACCTGTCACCGCGTGACTACCATCGTATTCACATGCCTGCCAATGGCAGGTTACGCAGTATGTATCATGTTCCCGGCCGCCTGTTCAGTGTCAGTCCGCAGACAACGCGTGACGTGCCGCGTCTGTTTGCTCGCAATGAACGCCTGGTGAATATTTTTGATTCTGACCAGGGGTCGTTTGCACTGATCATGGTCGGTGCAATTTTTGTATCCAGCATGGATACAGTCTGGGCGGGCACAGTCACTCCTAAAAGACAGCGCCCGACAGCCTGGCATTATGAAAGTGAAAAGGATATCAACCTGAACAAAGGCGAAGAAATGGGTCGTTTTAACATGGGCTCAACCGTGATTCTGCTATTTCCAAAAAACCAGGTTAAATGGAACAGTGAACTTGTTCCCGGCAAAGAATTAAAAATGGGTGAGTCGATTGCTGAGTCTGATACAGGTTCCGATCAGGATAAAAACCAGGAATAAAGTCTAGTTACTATCCTTTTTGGCCGAACAATCTGCACAGGTTCCCATCAGTTCCACCACCGGATGAATCGTGTTAAAGCCTATAGCCTTTCCGGCATTCTCAAGGCTTTTCGCAATCATCTTATCTTCCATTTCAGCGACTTCACCGCAATCTGCACAAATTAAAAACTGGCTTGCATGCGGATGGTCGGGATGAACGCAACCCACGTAGGCGCTTATACTTTCAAGTTTATGTGCCAGTCCCTGCTCAAGCAGAAAATCCAGCGCCCGGTAGACTGTTGGAGGTGCAGGGTTTTTTAATACCTCTCGCATCTGATCGAGCAGATCATAAGCACTCAGCGGCTTTTCAGATTCCAGCAGAAATTCCAAAACCGCTTTACGCTGAGAGGTCAGCCTCACGCCACGCTGTTCACAAAGTGATTCAGCCAACTGCATAACCTTTTTTAAATCTTTCTTATTCATTTAACTCTCTGAATTTTCCACTCTATCTATCTTCAGGCTCTATTTATCTTCAGGTAATGGAAAAGTGTTTTTAGCTCTATACTTCTGGCTTAAACGTGAAAAAACCGCAGAACACACGTATATCGCTCCAGCCAGTAAAATAATCGTTGGGCCAGCTGGCAGGTCCGGTTCATAACTTAGAGCAATTCCCGAAATACTGACGGTGATACCCAGTAAAGTGGCAATAAGCATCATGCGGCCAAGCGAATTCACATAATGACCTGCAACAGCAGCAGGTAGAGTCAACAGTGCCAAAACCAGTATCAAACCAACCACCTGAATCAACAGGACAACCGTCACCGCGACCAGCACCAACAATAACAGATAGAAAAATGTTACCGGCACACCCCTGAGTCTGGCAAATTCCTCGTCAAAAACCACGGCCAAAAACTGCCGGTGAAATGCCGCAACAACCAACAATAGAACAAGATCAAGGCCTGCCATAAACCACAGGCTTTGTTCAGGCACGAGCAAAATATTGCCAAACAGATAACTCATCAGGTCACCCTGGTAACCCGGTGTCTTGGCAATAAAGATAACCCCAACGGCCATACCTATGGCCCAAAGCGCACTGATTAATGTATCTTCCTGGGCTCGCCAGTAAAGTCTTATCAAGCCAATCAACAAAGCTGCCAGAATGGCTGCCGGCAAGGCACCTATTAATGGATCAAAACCAAAATAAACCGCCGCCCCCATTCCACCAAGCACCGAATGGGCAATACCACCGGCAATATAGGCTATACGTTTAACAACTACATAAGTACCTATAACACCACAGCCAATGCTCGACAATAATGCAGCAATGACCGCTGTCTGCAGAAATCCGTGTTGGGAAAGTGCGCTTAAAAAGTCCATTTTTATTAGTGCGAATGCGCAATCATGCGCACATGCTCTCCATAAAGTTCCTGGATAACCTGGCCATCAACGGCATCGGTTCGGTGACACACCATGGTCCTGTTCAAACAGGCAACGCGGCTGACATAATCGGAAATAAAGGCAACATCATGTGAAACTACCAGGATCGTCATCCGCTGGTTGAAAACCTTTAACAGGTCAAAGATTTCACTTTCCATGCGCTGATCAATATTGGCGGTTGGTTCATCCAGAATCAGAATTTCCGGTTCTGCAACCAGGGCCCTGGCAAGCAATACACGCTGCAGTTGTCCGCCGGATAGACTGCCAATCTGACGGTATGCAATATTCTCAGCCTCTACCTCCTGCAGCGCTTTGTTCACCGCAGCCATGTCATTCTGGCCTACATGACCAGGCCATAACCGGTTTAACCAGTTTCCCTGGCGTTTCATGCCAAGACGTCCAAGTAACACAACCTGTTCAACCGATATTGGAAAATCACGCGGGAAACTCGGGTATTGAGGCACATAACCTACATGTCGGCTCATTTTACAGGGTTCCGAGCCAAGCACATGAATACTGCCTTTATGCGGCTGTAGCTGGCCTAAAATCAGTTTTAGCAGCGTACTTTTACCTCCAGCATTCGGTCCAACAATACCAAGGAACTCTCCAGCCTCGACGCTCAGGTCAATGCCCGACAAAGTCGGTATACGGTTATATGAAAAATCGACCGAGGCTATTTCAATGACATTTTGCATTATTGCAATACCCGGCCAAATTGGCTTGCTACAGTCAGCATGTTTTCAATGTAATCAGCTGATAACGGGTCAACGACAATAACCCGCCCTTCAATGGCATCAGCAACCTTTTTTGCCAGGCGCTGATCAAACTGTGGCTGAACGAAAATTACCCGGATACCGTCTTCCCGGGCAAGACTGATAACACCGGCAATAGTTTTTGCACCAGGTTCTTTACCCTGAAATTCAATTGCTACCTGCTCCAGACCGTACTGGTTTGCGAAATAGCCCCAGGCAGGATGAAATACAAGGAATTTTCTGTTTTTAACTTCTGCCAGGTACTGCCGGATTTCCTTATCCAGCAGATTAATTTGCTGAATGAATTCAGCGTGATTAGCCCTGTATGTTTTTTCATTTTCAGCATCAATTTTCACAAGTGCCTTGAGGATATTATCTGCAAGCTGTTTAACCCTGATTGGGTCAGTCCAGATATGCGGATCAATTTCCCCGGCGTGATGTGTATGTTTATGCGTATGATGATGGGAATGGCCATCATGATCTTTTTGCACTTCTTCTGGCAGTTCTTCTGGCATGGCAAGCTCAAGCAAATCCATTCCGTCACGAACATCAATGACCAGCATTTTTGTATTGGCTGAACGAATCCTTTCCATCCAGGCATCCTCAAAAGGGACGCCGGTTCTGACAAACATGTGAGCTTTTGATACCGCCATGATCTGACGGGGAGATAAATCGTAGGTATGCGGGTTATAGCCGGGACGCACCAGGGACTTTACATCAACATGATTACCGCCAATTTTTTCCACGAAGGTTTTTAAAGGCAATACACTGGTGATCACCCGAACGGGTTCAGCGATTAAAACCGGGGAAAACAACAGTAGAAAGAAAAAAAGGCGCATTGGTATGCCAAAGACCACAAAGATGCCAAAACGTAATATTATAACATTACTATGTTGGTCAGCAAGCTTCAGACCTCACTGACAGGAAAAACCAAAACATCGGAAATGCTATCTGCTCTGCTGATCACCATCAGCAATCGGTCAAGTCCAAGCGCTACACCACTGCATTCTGGCAGACCCTGTTGAAGAGCGTTTAGAAAATTCTGATCCAGCGGCATATAAGGCAAGCCAAGCCGTTCACGGTTTTTATTATCCTGTTTAAACCTTTGCAGTTGCTCATCTGCATCCTGAAGTTCAGTAAAGCCATTCGCCAATTCCATACCCTGCCAGTAAAGCTCGAACCGCTGGGCAACCTGAAAACCTTGATTATCAGTAATTATTTTTGCCAGGGAAGCCTGGCTGGCGGGAAAATCATAAACAAAAACCAGGTTGTCTGGATTAAAAGAAGGCTCAATCACATGGGTCATAAACAGATCAAGCCAGTCATCGCGACTCAGTTCAACTGAAGTTTGTACATTGATGCCGTTTTGAATTGCCGCAGTTTTTATTTTTTCACGTGAATCACTATGGGGGTTCAAGCCGAAAGGTTCAAACAGCCTGGCATAACTTATTTGTTCAACGTACGGTTTTAATGAGGTGACCGACTCAATCATGGCAGAAACATCGGCCATAAGGTCAAAATAGTTATAGCCGACACGGTACCACTCAAGCATGGCAAATTCTGGATTATGAAAACGGCCTGTTTCAGCTTGCCTGAATGCCGGACAAATCTGGAAAATCGAACCACTGCCAAGCACCAGCAGCCGCTTCATGAAGAACTCCGGCGATGTCTGCAGGTACATCGGAGCGTGATTTACAGAGCCGCCTAAAGAGCCTTGGTCGGTTTCAAACGACTTTATCGCCGGGTCCGGATTACCTGCAAATGACAGGAGTGGCGTAAAAACTTCGGTCAGACCCTCGCCGGAAAAGTACTGTCTGACTTTTTCATAGAGCCTGGCACGGGCCTGCAGTTTTGCATTTAAGTCCAAAGGTCGAACGGTTTAATCTTCCTTGGCGCGCGAAACATACTCTCCGCTGCGGGTATCAACCTTGATGATCTCACCGGTCTGCACAAACAAGGGCACCCTGACAACAGCACCTGTTTCCAGAGTAGCAGGCTTACCGCCGCCACCGGAAGTATCGCCTTTCAGACCTGGATCAGTCTCAGTAATTTCAAGCGTGACAAAATTCGGTGCATCAACAATTAACGGATTGCCATTCCACAAGGTGACAGTACAGATATCCTGGTCTTTCAACCATTTAACGGTGTCTGCCACGGCATTTGCATCAGCAGCATACTGTTCAAAAGTGGTGTTATCCATGAAATGCCAAAGCTCCCCATCGTTGTAGAGGTACTGCAGTTCAAGTTCCACAACATCTGCCGCATCAACTGATTCACCTGATTTAAAGGTTTTCTCCAGAACTCGACCTGTTTTAAGATTACGAATTTTAACGCGGTTAAAAGCCTGGCCTTTGCCGGGTTTAACGAATTCATTCTCAATGATGGAGCATGGATCACCATCAAGCATAATTTTCAAACCACCTTTGAATTCGTTTGTATTATATGTAGCCATGAAGGTCCTCAATAAATTTCACACAATGCCATAATGATAACGCTTTCTGAACAAAACGGGCAGCCTAATTCCTGGCAAAAGGACTATGCCTCTGCTATCACCAGCCTGTCTGAACTGATGGAGATTCTGGAATTACCCCCTTTACCGCCGGATAAACTGCAAAACGCCCTAAAAGCTGACCGGCAGTTTAAATTGAAAGTGCCGCTCGCATACCTCGAATGTATTGAAAAAGGTAATCCCAATGATCCTTTACTGAGACAGATTCTGCCTGTAGAAGAGGAAAATATAATCACGCCGGGATTCGTTCAGGATCCGGTTGGTGATTTAAATGCCTCTGCATTACCCGGTCTGATACACAAATACAAAAAACGCATTTTACTTGTCACTACTCCGGCCTGCGCGATTCACTGTAGATACTGTTTTCGCCGGCATTACCCTTACCAGGAAGCAAGTGCCAACGGCTTTGAATTTCAAGCTGCCATAGATTACATCAGGTCAGATTCTGAAATTACTGAGGTTATTTTAAGCGGCGGCGATCCGCTTTCTCTGGCTGATGCACAACTGCAGCGGCTGCTAACAGAAATAGAAGCTATTGATCACATCCGAACGGTACGGCTGCATACCCGGCTTGCCATCACACTGCCAAGCCGAATGACACCTGCACTCAAATCGCTGTTAACGAACAGGCGTTTCAAAACTGTCATGGTTGTTCACTGCAACCATCCCAATGAAATTTCTCCCCAGGTGAATTACCGGTTAAGTCAATTCGCCAACAGTCAGATTTCGCTGTTAAATCAAAGTGTTCTGCTAGCCGGTGTAAATGACGAGGTGGAAACCCTGGCCAAACTCAGTGATAAATTGTTCGAATCCGGAATTTTGCCTTATTATCTTCATATGCTTGACCCCGTAGAGGGTGCTTCTCATTTCATAGTTAATCGAGAAAGTGCAATTAAGCTTATGAAAAAATTACAAAAAATATTACCCGGCTACCTGTTACCAAGGCTCGTAAAAGAAATTCCCGGCAAGCTGAGTAAACAAACTATTTTCTAAAGGTTTTTCAAAAAAAACCGCTAACATATTAAATAACCTTTGAATTAAAAAACATGGAACAAGCATCAGACAAAACTGCAGAGTATCCGCACAAGGGTATTTCTCTTCCCGCCTGCTCGCCTGACAAGGACAGTATTTTTAACAACCTGACCAGGGTTAACCATTGGCTGGAGGAAATTCCTCTGGCCAGCCCACTGGAATCAGCAAAGCTGGTTTTCAAAGCCCTGTTTGACATGAATCGTACAGCCCTGGATTCAGACATTCGCATCAACGGACTGGAAACCCTGCAAAAGCCGGTCACCGCGATCACGCAAAGCCTGGTCAGCCGCTACAACTCAACCACTTTCCCGATGACGGAAAAAAACCGCAAGATAGCGATACTGGTCAGAGAAATATTTCGGGAAATGGTCATCGGCTACAAACATGTACTGGCAGACCATATTGCAAAGTCCGAAGTCGAGAAAAAACACAATATGCATTCCATTGCGATTCACCGCATGATGCATTGCCTGAACAAGGTACTGTTTAACTCTTACCTGATTTATGAGAGTTACCCTCAACATACCTGGAATGAACTTCACATGCTCTTTACCTACAGTTCCATCAACAAACTCGACATGGTGCCGGTTGAAATCCAGCATGCCGATGAGAGCACTGTGTCCTGTACCGCCAGACAGCTATATGTAAAAGCGATTTTGCTTTCGTCGGCCTCTCCATACCAGCTCAGGCAGCGGGAAATGGTAATCCTTTTCGACAAACTGGATAGCTATACTTCGCTGGTTAAATTATCGGTTAACAAGGATGATAAACTGTCCTGCGGCTTTATCATCAACCTGCATTCCGATAAACCGCCACTGCATATTTCCTCCGGACAAAATGCCCGTGGCAAACAGTTTTTTGTCATGCAGACCGGTCCATTGATTGAAAAATTCAAGCAAAGCGATGCTGAAAAGGAGCTTGGACTTCCGAGCCATCTGAAAGAAGCCCTGCTTAGAAACTGGGGTGAAGCCCCGCAACGAGAATATGTCAGAACAAAGCTGAATTTTGATCTCAAAATCGCCGTTGGCATGAACGAAGTGCATGAGCTTGTTTTCGGCGCCTCACCCAACCAGGTCCCCAGGAGTCTTTTAAGAAACCCCAAAAAAGTCAAAGAGAGCCTTAAGCGTACCAGTATGTTTGACACCGGCTCAATTGAAGATGACTTGTCAGTTCTTACAATTGAATCGACAAATTCTACAGATAGCATCAAAGGTAACTATCTTTCCAGTGGCCCAATCGAACATCGTCATGATGTTGATGCTTCCGAGTTAATGGAAGAAGATGAGAAACCTGAAAATATCCATGAAGCCAAAACTATCAATGAATCAAGTGGCGGTTACTGCATTGAATGGCCTGATGCAAACGCCCCCAAAGTGCGTGTCGGTGAACTGGTAGGCATACAGTCAGCCACCAGGCAGAATGATTTTGCACTTTCAATTACCCGCTGGCTTAAATGCCTGCCAAACCAGGAGATTCTGGCCGGAGTCGAATTAGTCTCCCAATCATGTGAAGCGATCGAAGTAAGACCGGATAAAGTCGTGGCCAAACATAAAATCATCGAATACTTCCCGGCATTAGCCTACAGCAAGCCCAGTGAGAATATTGATTACGTCATACTGCCTGCAAATAAATTTGAAAAGGACGATCATGTCATCATCAAAAACAAGGATGGTCTGCAGAAAAAAGCCAAGTTGACCATGTTGGTTGAGTCTACCGGAATTTTCAGCCGCTTTAATTACAGGCCGATCGGCTAGGCATGGTCCATTTCTGATGATTTCACTGCTGATCATTAGCGATAACCTGACCTATAGCCATGAATGGATAAGCATTCTCAAGCAGGAAAATATTGCCATTGATGAACAGACTGTCCCGCATCTGGATAGCGTTGATGTTTTACAAAAAACCGGCAGCTTCGACCTGATTATTTTTCACTCTGTTTCAAACAGGGAAAATGAAAAATTCTTTGCCAATCTTTCTGCCAGCATTTCTTCCGGCCTTTCTACCAGTCAGGCCGACACACCTATCATTATTGCCTGTGAAGACAACCCTACAGAAATTTTTAAACAGTACCAGCAATTCGGTGTTCGAGACGCTTTCCCGGACACTGACAAAAACCGGCTGCTTCTGGTTGTTCGTCGTGAAATTGAAGTAATTGAAAACAACAGGCAGTTTGAAAACCTGAAGCAGCTTTTCTCCCAGGCTGAAACACGATGCAAATCATTACTGGAAAGCTCGGAAGAAGCACTGGCCTATATTCAGGATGGTATGCATATGCATATCAACCCTGCCTACATGGCCGTATTCAGCTACATTGATGAGGATGAGCTGACAGCCAAACCCATCATGGATTTAATATCCAGCAGCTATCACACTTACTTTAAACAGTTTTTAAAATCCGCTGACCAGTTAACCCAGGAACAGCGTATAGAACTCGAGTGCGTTCGCTCTGATGGACAGACATTTCAGGCGGCGATGATCTTTTCCCCGGCTGTTTATGATGGTGAAAACTGCCTTCAGTTACAGATTCACAATCTTGAACTTGAACAGAAAGTCAATATTGTCAGCGATAAAGATCCCCAGACAGGGTTATACAGCCGTCACCATTTTATGCAGGATCTGCAACTGCGCGAAAACAGCAAGGATCCTGAATCACCCAAACTCACCCTGTTGTATATCCTGGTTGATGGATTTGAGGAAATTAAAAATGACCACGGCATTGCAACCAGTGATTTAATCCTTAAGGAAATTGCCGGCATCATGCAAACCGTTGTTAAACCGGGTATCTCACTTTACCGGTTTGGCGATCATTCATTTACCCTGCTTGTTGAAAACAATGACCTGCAAAAAGCCAAGTACCTTTCCGAAAACCTGATCAGGATGCTGGGAACCCATCAGTACAGCATTGTGCAGGACATTCGCCCTCCTACCCTGAGTATTGGCCTGTCGACTGCGGACCTCAAGCAGACTGGGGGGCCTGGAGGATCAGGAGAATCTGGGGAACCCGAACTGCTGAGTAACATGCTGTTAAACCAGTCCTACCAGGCATGCAGGGAAATTTATACCAGTGGTGGCAATGGCTTTCTAACCTATGAAAGCCTGGCAAGACAAATTCCTGAAGAGAAGATTACCTCTCTTGATGACCCGCTGCATTTAAAAGACCTTATCAACTATGCACTGGAGCATGATCGTTTTCAGTTGGCTTACCAGCCAATCGTCAGTATACAGGGTGACACCAATGAACATTACGCTGTACTGGTCAGGCTCATCGACAGTAACAATGAAGAAGTACGCCCGGTTCACTTTTTGAAACAGGCAACGCAGTATGGCCTGATGACTGACATAGATCGTTGGGTGATAAAAAATGCCATTGATGAAATTGCCCGGTTAAGAAGAAATGGCGGTCGTATTAATTTTTTCATACAGGTATCTGAGAGCGGTGTGCGGGATGACACCCTGCTTCTATGGATTGTTGATTGCATCAGGACATCCAGTGCCAAGGGCAACTGGTTAACTTTCCAGATTAATTACCCGGATATTACTGATCACATGCTGGCGGCTGAAAAACTTATCAATGGCTTGAAAAAGATTAACTGCAATATTGCCATAAACCAGTTTGAACAAAATGAACATTCAATGCAGTTACTTAAAAAAATCCCGGTGGATGTCATCAAGCTGCGTTACACCGTGCTTGAAAGCATTCAATCCAGTGATGACGACAAGCAGCGTTTAATTGAACTGAATCGCTATGCCTATGACAGGCAAATAAAAATAGTCGCTTCGCGTATTGAGCAACCCGATATTCTGTCTCATTTATGGAAAATCGGTATTAACTATATCCAGGGATTTTCATTGCAGGAACCCAACAGCCAGATTGCTTTCACAGGTTCATCCTAATGAATGGAACTAGAAAAAACCTATCAGCAACACTTGTGTTAATTTTTCTGCTGCTCATACCTGTTGTTTCGCAGGCGGATCTTATTTTAGGCGTTCATCCCTACCTTGATTCCGAAACTATAAAAAAACGATTTGCGCCACTGGCTGAGTACCTGTCCGAAAAACTGGAAACCAATGTTGAAGTACGCGTTGGCAAGGATTACGAATCTCATATAGAAACCATTGGCAATGACCATATCGATATCGCATTTCTGGGCCCTGCCTCTTATGTCAGCTTAACCGAAAAATATGGCAGCAAACCATTACTGGCAAGACTGGAAGCCAACGGCAAGCCAAGTTTTTCCGGCCACATCATTGTAAGAAAAGAAAGCCCCCTGCAAAAAATTGATGATTTAAAAAATACTTTTTTTGCTTTCGGAGACAAAAGCTCCACCATGAGCACCCTTGTGCCCAAGGCCGTATTAAAGCAAAACAATATCTCTCTGGATGATCTCACCGGCTACCGTCACTTCAAAGGACATAAAAATGTAGCTATCGCTGTATTGGCAGGTGATGCTGATGCTGGTGCGGTGAAGGAAGAAATACTGACATCTTATGAATCCCGGGGGTTACGCTCACTCGCCAAACTGCCAGACATTTCTGAACATTTATTTGTTACAAGCAGTGACCTGCACCCGGCAATGGTAAAAAAAATAAGGGAAATAATGCTATCGATTAACCAGCCGGAAATGGTCGCCGTCACACTGCAACCGATCAAGAAAAAAATCACTGGCCTGGAAAGCGTCAAAGATAGCGATTATGACTCACTGCGTGAACTCATTCTGTTAACTAAATAAAAGCATGAGTGACAAGTCTCCAAAATATAAACTTAACAGCCACTGGATTATTTTCAGTCTGTTCATGCTTTTACTGATTTTTCCCATTCATCATTTTCTCGGCCAAATCAAAGACCAGAACCTAAACCAGGCAACGCATGTTTTAAGTCATGAAATTGAATTGCTCGGTAACATAGTCGAAACCCTGCTGCAGTCAGGCCAGTATGATTCGATCCAGTCAGTCTTTAATGAGTGGGCAATTAACAATCCCGACGTAGATTCAATCAGCCTGACCACGGCAAATGGCTACCAAATTGCTGACTACAAATCCAAAGCAGCCCGTGAACATTTTCAATCTGACAGCCTTGTTATCAAGTATGGCTATAGCGGCTTTGCATCGCTTCACCTCAGCAACAATATCGACTGGATATATATACAGAATGATAACAATCGACTGGCCTTCATGATTGGCTGGCTTATCCTGGGAATTGTCGGTTTATACATCATCAGAAATTTTCAAATCCATCAATTTGAAAATCAGCAATTACGGCATCTGCAAAATGAAATTGAAGCCACCAACATTAAACTGCAGAAAGAACAAAGTTTTCTTCGCTCATTAATTGACAGCATTCCTGACCCGATATTTTATAAAGACAGAAACAGCATATACCTGGGATGCAACAAGGCATATGAAAAATTCAGTGGCCGAAAAGAACAACAACAAATTGGCAAAAGTGATGCTGACCTGTTTGATTATGAAACAGCCAGCAAATATCGCAGCATTGATTTAAAAATGCTTGAAACCGGAAAACCTGACCGGTCTGAAGAATGGGTCACTTACCCTGATGGTACAGAAATACTACTTGATACTCTGAAAACCCCATACTCTGATGAAAATGGCAATGTATTGGGCTTTATCGGCATCAGCCGCGACATAACAGACCTTAAGAGCTTCCAGGAAAAACTGGAGGAACTTGCCTATCATGACAGCCTGACAGGCTTACCAAACCGACGCCTGATGATGGACCGGATGCAACAGGCAATTGCGCATGCCAATCGCTATCAGAAAAAACTCGCCATCTGTTCCATAGACCTGGATGGATTTAAACCGATCAATGATGAATATGGACATGAAGCCGGTGACCGGGTTTTAATTGAATTTGCCAATCGACTTACCAACGCGCTCAGGTCCGATGATCTCGTTGCCCGCTGGGGAGGTGATGAATTTACCTTCATGTTTACTGAATTAAATGGCAATAACGAATGTATTGAACTGGTTGAACGCCTGCAGCACCTGATATCAGTACCGATTAACATCAAGGATAAAACCTTTAATCTTACCGCCAGCATGGGATTAACCATTTATCCTGATGACAACAGTGATACCGACACCCTGCTCAGACATGCTGACCTTGCCATGTACGATGCCAAGATGGCGGGTAAAAACACTTACAAATTCTTTGACCTGGAACAGGACCGCCTGTTGCATGATCATCACCAAAATCGCCAGCGCATTGAAGAAGCCCTGGCAAACCTCGAGTTTATTCTTTACTACCAGCCACAGATTCACCTCAAACAGGGTGCTCCTTATGGTGTTGAAGCATTGGTAAGATGGAATCATCCACAAGATGGAATCCTGCCACCGAGTACTTTTTTACCTTATATCGAGGGCAGTAATTCAAGCGTGGAACTTGACTGGTGGATCATTGAAAACGCCATCACCCAGTTGGAACAATGGCTCTATCAGGGCATATTCTTCCACCTTAGCATCAACGTCTCGGCAATTACTTTCAGACAGAAAGATTTCGTCGAAAAAATAAGAAAAATATTCAGCAACCACACGATTGTGCAGCCGGAAATGATTTCACTGGAATTACTGGAAACAGCGGCACTTGGTAACCTGGAATACATCGCTGAAAAAATGAATGAATGCAAAGCCATGGGCCTGCAGTTCAGCCTTGATGACTTTGGAACAGGTTATTCTTCACTGACCTACCTGAACCGCCTGCCGGCCGATGTATTGAAAATCGACCAGACCTTTGTACGTGATATGTTAATTGATGAAAAAGACATGAATATCGTGGAAGGCATTATTCGATTATCTTCTGCATTTAACCGCATGGTTATTGCCGAAGGCGTGGAAGGCATCAAACATGGCACCAGACTGATAGAACTGGGTTGCCTGTATGCACAGGGGTATGCGATAGCCAAACCCATGCCTGCCGAGGAAATCATTGACTGGTTAAACAACTTTAAAGCACCCGATGACTGGCTGGAAGCAGCAAAGCCCAGTTTAACCATAGTTAACGGTAACGGCCAAAACGCTACCACACTTCCCGGCTCTAACACCTAAACAGGTTTATTTATTTGCAATACCGTGAGGCACATGCCCTGTAGGTACATGCTGGCTAGCTGATTCACAATGCACTTTCTGGTCATCAAAAAAGATATCCGCACCAAAAGCATTTAAGAACTTACCTTTTTCCATACCCGCCAAAAACAATGCTTCATCAATACGCACACCCCATGCACGCAAGGTTCTGATAACGCGCTCATGCGCCGGTGCGCCCCTGGCAGTTATCAGGGCGGTACGAATTAATGAACTATCGGCAGGTAAAATTGCCTGGAACTGATGCAGTATTGACAGAAATGCTTTGAAAGGGCCACCGGTAAGCGGCTGATGGGCCGAGGCTTTTTCGCTTTCCTCGAAAACAGCCAGGCCACTGGCACGGTAAACCTGTTCTGCCTCATCAGAAAACAGTACGGCATCACCGTCAAAAGCAATCCTTAGTTGTTCATGTGCTTTTTTCTGAGGGTCAGATTTTCCCGAAGGCAGTAGAGTTGCGGCAGCGATACCTGCATCAAGTGCATTACGTACATCATCAGAATCAGCTGATAAAAACAGGTGAGCACCGAGGGCAGCAACATAGCCAAAGGGATTATGTCCTCCGGTAAATGCAGCCCGGGTAATAGGAAGACCATGATGTTCAATTGAATTGAAAATCCTCAGACCCGTATCAGCCGAGTTTCTTGATAACAGAATGACTTCGACACTACCCTTATCATGCAGGGCATTATTTAAAGTGAGGAGTTTTTTTACCAGTGGAAAGGCAACGCCCGGTTCAAGGGGGACGTTTTCGTTTTCAACCTGAAACTGGCAATAGGCTTCAATGCCTTTTTCAGTGAATATCTTATGTGAGTCATCCAGGTCAAACAAAGCCCTGGATGAAATGGCAACGATCAGCTTTGGAGCTTCTGCCATTCAGTCCTGTTACCAGGGAATGAAAGAATTGAAGAAAGACATCGGACGGCTGATATTATGATTCATGTGAGAAAAATCACGTCCTATATGGTGTGTCGCATAGGTCATGGAAGTCAGAGACTTTTCCATGGAATTGATATTGGTCAGCATCGGCTCAAGTGTACTGACTTTTTGATTCATTGACTCAACGCTGACAGCCATGGTTCTGACATTGGCAGACAACTGTCCCATGTTGTCAGAAACAGATTGCATGTTGCTTGCCAGCACTGTCATATTTGTATCAACACTGATGGCCAGGTAGTGAACGTCCTTGGCAAGGTTAAAGATCAGATAGAAACCGTAAGCCGCCAGAATGATAAAAGCAAAAAGCGATGGGTATACGATTAATTCCCAACGCCTGGCACTTGATTCAAAAATCTGGGCAAGGCGATCATTGGACGCCGCAACAGGATGCACATCATCCAATTGGGAATTTTCTTCCTGTTTTGTTGTTTCCGACATGGTCCTCACCAAACATAACTAAATCAGCTAATGCTAATAATACCAGAAAACAAAAAAAAACAGAGGGAAAATATCAATTCATCAAATAAATTTATTCCTAAACAATCAATTTAATAATCAAATTCCTATAAAAAAGCCGATTTACGGAGGATTGTCCAGTATCAGTTATTAAGCCCCAGAAATAATAAGGAAAAATAGGGAATATAATTGGGCAACAGGCGCTATTCTAAATTTATTGCGATTTTTTGATGACATTTATCGATTCAAGCACCTGGTTCAACTGATCCGCTTCTTCCAGCCTACCCTGTTCTGTCAGCAGTTGTGCCGCCTGCAAGTACATCTGTTCTGCTGCATCCAAGTCGCCCGTAGTGCCCAGAAGATTGCCAAGTTCCCCGTAACCATCAGGGTTTTCAGGGTCCAGGTCGATATAAGCCAGGTAAAGCGACTTTGCCTTGTTTAACTGGTCATTCCAGTAAGCTCTGCGGGCCTGTTGGAGTAAATCTATTTTCAGGTCATTATCAGAAGAACCGGAACGGGCACTGGTGGCTTTTTCTTCAGGCCGAAATTCGAAACCGTTTTTTCCTGGCAATGATACTTCGCTTACGGCCGGTTCTGGTGCAATTTGTGATTCAGGTAAAACGTCCGGTGATGGCTCCTGAATCAGGTCTGGTGTCAGGTCTAGTGTTAGCTCTGGTGCTGTGTCGGGTTCTTGACCAGATGCGGCCTGTTCTAGTGGCGTTTCTGCTGGCATTTCTACTGGCGTTTCTACTGTCGCTTGTTCGGGAATTACATTTACAGTTTCCTGTATTTGAGGTTCCTGTTGGGGCATTACAGAAACTTCACCAGGTTGTTGAGAGGATTTTGCAGAAGGCTCTGAAGGTGTTATCCCAAAAAGCTCAGCGCGAAAAACAACCGCAACCACAAGGAAAACAAACAGTACAACCAAGACAGAGTGGCATGCTAACCAGTGTAAAATTTTGCGCACGATCTTTGCTGCCGGTTAACCGGAAACCAGTTCCGGGTAAAGTAGTGAAACCAGTGAATTCCATTCACGGGTGCCCTTACTACGCGGGTCCAGTTCAAACACGGCGAGCCCTTCACTGAATGAGCGCCTGAAAACAGTTCTCTGGCACAACCTGGGTTTGAGAAACTCGATACCGGGTAAGGATACCAGCGCTGCGGCTGCCTCATCAGATTCTCTCACCGCCCTGTGCGTATCAGCACGGTTGATAAACCCCATTAAATCAGGAAGGTTGTCACGCCCACGTACCGATTCAACAAACCGTATAAAGCGCTGGGTTGACCAGATATCTGCCTGGCTTGGCGGTACCGGCACTACTATGCGGTCCGCCAGTTCGATAGCCTTTTTCATACTCTCGATATCGGCAGTACCAATATCAATTAACACTTCACCAACACCATCGAATGCATCAGGATGAAGGGCAGTTTTTCCTTTTACTTTAATATTCGGGTCATAGCTCTCTTCAGAGCGAACTTCTGCTACATCTGTAAGTGTGGCCTGCGGATCAACATCGATTGCCAGAACATCTTCACCTGCCATTGACAACCAGACAGCCAAATTAAAAGTGACTGTGCTTTTTCCTGAACCACCTTTAAGACTGCCAATTACCGTTATCATTCAATCTCCTAGAAAGGTGAAGGTTGCGAGGGTCTAAAAAACCACTGACCAGATGCATCAGGGTTGTTTGACTCCATTTTTGCATTGGCCAATTTAAAATCATCCGGTGCCATTTTATTTACCGGTGCATTATAAGGCATTGCACCCCTATTTGTTTGCGAAACACTGGATTGCGAAACCTGGTTTTCAAACCTGTCATCAGGTCTGAAACGATATCCCGATGCATTCACCTGTACAAGTGCATTGTTAGGCTTTGCCATTACTTTAGTTTCAGGTAAAACCTGAGCCTGAACTGTAGATGGGCTCACAGAAGGCATAGCAGATGGTACCATCGGCGACGTGACTGGCGGCAGTTTTTGCCAGGTGTCGGCTTTTACTGCAAGCTGTTTTTCAGAACGGTAGGTATTCATGTTCTGTTGGGGTACAAGGTGTCTTAGCTTGTCTGCAAAAGATACATGGCCGGGATTGCGGTTAATTGTACGATACTTGAACCCCTGCTTGGTAACCGGTTCAGTTCGGTATTCAGGAATGTTCGCTGTAACTGTCTGCTGAGCAAACCCCGCATTCATCTCAGAAGCATAATGATCACTGCCGCCACCTTTTCTTACCACCATATTGTTTGCCGGTGTCCAGCCATACTGCCTGGCAAAAGCAGGGGTTAAAGGTCTTGAATAGCGCCCCATCCGGTAGTAGCGATTGTTCTCAGCCAAGACCCGTGAAGGTGTATTAAACGAGCCATAATGAGGCCGTTGAAACTGGCTACCCTGAACCATGCCCGGCATTGCAAATCTGGCCGGCATTACAAACTTCGCTGGCATTGCAAAAGCCGACGGCATGCTGGAAAAAGATGGCATCTGAAAACGGGAAAACATATTTCCATTATCGCGTGCTTGCCTGGAACTATTATCTTTTTGAATGCGTCTTGGCTTGCTATAGTTCTGTCTGTGGGTATCGACAGGTCTGAACTTGTACTGGTCAAACCTGGCTGGTGACAGCCCCTGCCAGTAACCTCCAGATTGGGATGAACCGCTATAAGATGGACCAAAATTTGATGGATTGGAATATGCTGAAACAGTACCGGTAAATGCGAAGCCAACACAGCCTGCAACCAGTACTCTGGAAATTATAAAAG
This sequence comes from uncultured Gammaproteobacteria bacterium, assembly GCA_937926265.1. GTDB lineage: Bacteria > Pseudomonadota > Gammaproteobacteria > Chromatiales > Chromatiaceae > JABDQZ01. Next base: position 11,239 of record CALAZS010000189.1, on the reverse strand, counting down.
ACAGTTTCTTAATATACATGTACCTGACTCCCAAAATTTAAGCCAAAATGCGTTCAAATCAAACTTTAAAAAAATCGTCAGAATCGTGGCTGCCAGTATGGGGAACTGTATCCGTTAAAACCGGGTACCATTGGATACATTGGCATCATTGGTGATATCGGCATCATGGGCATATAACCCATTCCATAACCGTAACCAGTTCCATACCCTGTACCATACCCACTACCGTAGAAACCCTGTTGTAGCTGCTGCCCCAGTTGTCCAGACTGCTGGGACTGTTGAGGTTGTTGCAACAGATTTTCAACCGGTTTTTCCTCGATTATGACAATCTTCTTGTCTTTCTTTTCATCCAGGGGACGAAACTTCCATTCCGGCCTGGATGATCGGGCTTTATTGCGATTGGTCAGATACTCAAGAGAGTTGTACTTTTTCTTGCCAGGCAAGGTCAATTCGAGCGAATCCTGCTTTGATCTGTATCGAAACTGATCGATCTCGACATCGTTCTGAGAACTTTCAAGATCGAACTCACCGAACTTCCGGTTTTGTACCAGATGTTCAAGACTTTCAAACATAATATCTCCGAACTCGTCATACATTGAATATTCAACGATCTGTTGAGCATCCACAGAAACCGAAATCATCAATGTAAGCAAGCCAGGACATAGTATGCCTAATTGCCTTTTCACACAGAGTCACCTGTCGTAATTGCCTTCCCTATATATAAGAATAGTCTGACTTCGCAATTTTCCTATATAAATCACTAATTTAAAGATGATGGACCATTCACTTCCGTCATCGACTTCAATTTGATACCGCGCCTGCCAGTTGGCTTTTTACGCGCGGCAGTACCAAATCCTTCATTTTTATTTGGAACCAAAGCCTCTTTATCAGGTTTACTGCTTGCCTGGATCTTCTTTGTTTTAATGTTCTCAGTCTGGTTTGCAGAAGCCGACAGCTTTGTTTTTGGCTTTTCTTTTGTCTTTTCCTGGGCAGTTTTAGCTGCAGTATTTTTTGCAGCCTTTGGCTTATTTGCAGTGGCTGGCTTTCTTTTCGAAGCTGCTTTTGTGCGCGTAGCACGCTTAACCGGTTTCTTCTCCACTGGCGCTGCTTTACTGGTTGGTGTGCCGTTATCATCGCCGCCATTTGTGCCCGAAGGTGAACTGGAAGATGAACCTGGAGTTGAACCGGGAGTTGAACCGGGTACTGCACCACTGTCTGAAACAGGGGGTGCCTGGCCACCGCTCCCACCCTGGTTTTCAGGTTCATTCACACGAGTTTGATCGACACCAGCTTTTTTCCTCGCAAACAATTGCGAAATCAGCAACCAGATGCCACGGAACAGGTAGAAGAAGAAAAGAATGACACCGATGAACTTGCTCCATACCACCAGCAGAAATGGCATGTTTGATTTTGGTTGTTTGCGTGCCATGCTGCCTGCCGCATCATCTATAACAGGCATGGTCTCACCTTCAGGCATACCGGCAGCAGCAACTTCAATCAGGGACTTACTGGCACTGATACATCCCAATGGAATAACCACCAGGGTTAACACGGTTGAAACCAGTACACCGGATGCCAGTGAAATAGCCATACCCTGGAAGATCGGATCAAAGAAAATAACCGATGACCCTGCAACCAGTGCCAGTGCCGTAATCATGATCGGACGGGTCCTGGTCTTACAGGCGAGTATCACTGCTTCTGCCACGGGTGTGCCAGCCTGGATTTCATGGATGGAAAAGTCCACCAGCAGGATCGAGTTACGCACGATAATACCCGCCAGGGCAATCCAGCCAATCATCGATGTGGCGGTAAACTCACCACCCCAACCCATCTGGAAAAACAGCATGTGTGCAGGAATAATTCCTAATAAAGTCAATGGTATAGGAGCCATAATTAAAGCTGGAATTCTAAAGTTTCCGAACTCCCAGACCACCAGGATATAGATCAAAACCAGCGCAACGCCAAAGGCCGCCCCCATGTCACGGAAGGTTTCGAATGTAACAGTCCACTCCCCACCCCATTCGATTGCCGAGCGGTCATCACTGGCCGGAGCACCAAACCAGTTAATACTGCCGGGGTCGGTTCCAAGGCGCACACCATCTGGGGTGACATAATCCAGCTCTTTGATTGAATCCTGAACCTGGAACATGCCATAAACCGGTGCAGCCAAGGCACCACCGACATCAGCAGTGACATATTCAACCGGGCGCAAGTCCTTGTGATAGATAATTTCCTCTTCCGGAACCAACTGGAATTGACCCAGCTCACGCAGGGGTAAAGTCTGCCCAGACTGCGAATGAACTGGCAGGTCACCAAGGCGGGTAATCTGGGAACGTTCTGCCAGTGGTACCTGGATGGTGATGTTTGTCGGTTCATGACCTGCACGCTGTTTAACATCACCAAGAATCATTCCACCAAGCGCCATTGACAGGTTTCTGTTTACAGTATCAACAGAAATACCTTTTCTGGATGCTTTCTCATTATCAACCTTGAAACGCCAGTATTCATAAGGCTCGCGCAGGTAATTATCGACATCGCGCAGGCTTTCAGCTGATTCAAAGATGGCGGTAAGGTCAGCTGCAACCTGGCGGCGGGTATCCGCATCCGGACCGTGCACCTCGGCTACTACAGACTGCAGCACAGGTGGGCCAGGCGGCATTTCGACAACCTGGAATTTTGCTCCGGAATTACCGACCAGTGGTGACAGGTATTCGCGTGCCTTTACTGCAATTTCATGACTTGAACGTGCACGTTCGTTCTTATCAAGCAACTGCACCTGGATCTCGGCCTGCCATGGTTCCTTCCTCAGGTAGTAATGGCGCACCATGCCGTTGAAATCAAAAGGCTTGGCTGTTCCGGCGTAAACCTGAACAGCAGTCACTTCGGGCATCAGGCGAATTCTTTCAGCCATACGATGCGCCATGTTGGCAGTTATCGGCAATGCAGACCCTTCCGGCATATCCAGCACTACAGAAAACTCAGGCTTGTTATCAAGCGGCAGCATCTTTACTGCCACCAGGTTGAAGTAGAACAACGAGCAGGCTCCAATCAGCGCAGCCCACAGGCCAAGACGGAACAGGCGTTCTTTAGATTTGCTTTCAATCAGCGGACCAAGCAGGCGACGATAGAATCGTTCAAGCTTTTCAGACTCATGGTGCTCGCGCTTTTCAGCCTGTTGCAGGTATTTCATTGAAGGGCGCAGCCATTTTGAAATTGCCAGCCATGGTGTAAAAACAAAAGCCGCAAACAGTGAAATAGCCATGGCAACAGAACCCAGCGCCGGGATTGGTTCCATGTATGGACCCATCATGCCACTGACGAAACCCATCGGCAGTAATGCACCAATAACGGTAAAGGTTGCCAGGATGGTCGGGTTACCGACTTCACGCACCGCATCAACTGCAGTAGCAGTATCGGTCTTGCCAGCCTCGAGCCAGCGACGGTAAATGTTTTCCACTACGACAATGGCATCATCAACCAGAATACCGATCGAAAAGATCAACGCGAACAGGCTGACGCGATCGACGGTATAACCCATCAACCAGGCACCGAAGATGGTCATCAACAACACAACCGGGATAACCAGAACCACGACAATAGCTGGTCTGAAAGCACGAAATGCAAACAGCACCAGGAAGAACACAAAGCCTGTCGCAACAAACAGTTTAAAGATCAGGCTGTTTACCTTGTCATCTGCAGTTTTACCGTAGTTGCGGGTAACACTGACTTCAACATTGGTAGGAATACTGACGCCTTTAAGCTCTTCAACACGCTTGATTATATTATTGGCAACAGTAACGCCATTGGTCCCCTCTTTTTTGGCAATGGCAATCGTTACAGCCGGAACACCTGAAATATCAACGGCATCATTGGCCGAATAATAGGCAACCAGCTGTGTCGCATCTTCCGGGCCCTGGGTAACCGTGGCCACATCGTGAACATAAACAGGAATGTTATTATAGGTACCAATTACAAGTTCACTGATATCTTCAGCAGATCTCAAAAATGAACCTGTAACAACGTTCAAACGGTTACCGGAACGTTCCACACCACCGGCCTGGTGTTCAGAATTGGCGGTTTGAATGGTTTGGGCAACCTGGTCAAGACTGATGCCGTACCCTGAAAGACGTTCAGGATAAACCTCAACTTTAACCTGGTCACGACGTCCACCAACCACAAAGGTATTGCCTGTTTCGGGTATAGCCTTGATGCTCTGCACCACATCGTGCGCAAGCTTGCGAAGCAGTCCATCATCAACATCCGGTATGCCGTTATCATCCAGATCTTTGGACCACAACGTCAAAGTGACTACAGGGACATCATCAATACTTTTTGGTTTAACCAGCGGCTGGGAAACTCCCGGTGGCACGATGTCCTGGTTGGAAGCCAGCTTATCATTTACCTTGACCAGGGAAGGCCCCATCTGCTCGCCCACTTCAAACTGCACCGTGACCATGCCCTGACCGCGCTGTGATGCCGAATAGACATGCTTGACCCCGGGAATCTCGAACATGATTCTTTCAAGCGGTCCCATGGCCAGGTTGGAAACCTCATCTGCAGAGGCTCCCTGGTACTGCACCATTATGTCTACCATGGGTACAGAAATTTGTGGATCTTCCTGGCGGGGAGTCAAGATAAGGCCCAGCAGCCCCATCATCAACATGGCAATAAAAAACAGCGGGGATAAAGGCGACTCAATAAAGAAGCGTGCAGTTTTACCTGCCAGCCCCAGGTTTGAGGTAGACAATCCCTTTGTTACGGATGACTCAGATTCTGTGTCACGTTGATTCATAAGTTAATGACCTGTAATGCAAAAAACCTGCTTTAACAAACAAGTGATTAAAATTCTTTTTAACTGCCCCGCTGGTAAGCCGGGACAGTCCTTGATTATTCTTTTACTAATTTTTACCGACTGCTACCGGCTGTTAATGGCTGACAATGTTGTCGCCGTTAGCCCATCCGGTTGTAATATTGGTCTTGGGGTTCACCAACACCATCTCACCCGGTTTCACTCCGGAAAGTACACTGGTAAAGCCCTGGCCCAGCTCTTCGCCAACGCGGATCAAACGCAGTTCCGGTTTACCTTCTTTGCCCTTAACGTAAACACCCGGCAGGCTGCGTTTGTAACGAATCGCGGTAGACGGAATAACCGGCAGTTCAGTTGATGGCGCATTTAAATCGGGCATCAACACCTTGGCGTACATACCCGGTGCTGAAACCCCCTGGGGCAGATCAAACTTCACTTTCACGGTATGACGCTCTGAATCCGCCATCGGGTAAATCTGGGCAACGCGAACCGGTACACGCTGTTTACTGACATCAAGTTCTGCCAGCAGCATCATGCCGTCGTTAAGACCGGGGGTTAAACGTGAAGGCACGTCGATCACAATCTGCAGGTAGTCAAGATTGGCGAATTTCAGCAGTGGCTGACCTGGCTGGACCGTATCGCCGACTTCAACAAACTTTTTCATTATGACGCCATTAAAAGGGGCAACACTTTTGGCATCACGCATTTTGGCATCGAGTGCCTGAATTTCTGCCTGGGCCTGAACAATCTGCATGCGCGCCTGTTCGATACGAGACTGGGAAGCAAACAGATCAGCACCTCGTTCGGCATCACGGTTACGGGTGCCACCCATGAAACCTTCCATTGGTTTGGTAAAAATTTCATCAAACAGGTTGGGAATACCCATACCACCTGGTGAAGCTGCAGACTGTGGTGAGTAGTACTCGCGCGTATACTGCACCCCGGCGTTCCTGAGAGCCACTTCTACATTGCCAAGCTGAGCCATAGCCGAGTTCTTTTTTGCCTGTAGCTCAGACTCGTCGAGTGAAACCAAAAGCACCCGCTCATCAAAAGTATCACCCGCAATACCGGCGATAAATTGAACCCTGCCCGGTAACTGGGCTGCCAGCGTAACTTCTTTGTAAGGAACAACCGTTCCACCGAGGGAAACAGTTGGAATATCACGTGATAACTGCACTGGCGCATACTGCTCTTCAACAGCAAACCCTGTCGACGCAAACACCGGGGAAATGAATAAACAGGTGAGTAAAGCCTTAAATTGATAACCAATACGCATTTTTTTACCTGAAGTTTTAAATTCTATAAAAAACAATGACTTGCAATACTTATTTAAAGCTGCTTATATTGTATTGCCTTGCTGAACTTAAAACACAATATATACGCTTTTAGTCGATAGTCAACCACAATATCTTGTGTTTGACAGTTGAAATTTCGTGTGAAAACTGTCAAAAATCTGTGGATAAGTTATGGATAAAAAAATAACTCCACTTAAAACAGATAGTTATTTACCCAACCCAGAATGTGTATGAAGTGACGTTGTCATAATAAGAATTTTATTCTCAGAATAAAATTTCTATCGAACTTGAATGATTTGTTCTGAATTCCAAAATCAGGTTGACAAATTGGGGCAAAAAAGCCGACATTGAACATCATAATAATGATAGAAAACCCAACCACGAGGAGCTGTCAAACATGGGACGTGCAAGCCCAATTATTGAAAACCGCTTGAAACACCTTGAAACCCATCTGCAACAGGAAAACCCTGTTCTTCTCAATACCGTACAGAGTTTTCGCCTGCTCGATAAAATTGCCTACAAGCTCGGCCTGCTCGATAAAGAAGAGTCTTACGCGACACAAATCCCCTGGTGGCCTCTGATTTCGGTACTCGGCACCTTTTCTGCCGGCAAATCCTCTTTCATCAATCATTATTTACAGTACCCGCTGCAGCGTAGTGGCAACCAGGCGGTTGACGACAAGTTCACGGTGATTTGCTACAGCCGCGAAAAAAACGCGCACTCCCTGCCGGGTGTTGCCCTGGATGCAGACCCGCGCTTCCCGTTTTATCAGATAAGTGATGAAATTGAGCTGGTCTCCACCGGTGAAGGTCAAAGGATTGATTCCTACCTGCAGCTAAAGACCTGCCCGACAGAATCACTTCGCGGTAAAATCATTATCGATTCACCCGGGTTTGATGCTGATGCCCAACGCACCTCTACCCTGCGCATCACCGACCATATTATCGACCTGTCAGACCTGGTTCTGGTATTTTTTGACGCCCGTCATCCAGAACCCGGTGCGATGCGAGATACGCTTGACCACCTAGTCAGCAATACCATCAAACGCTCAGACTCCGGCAAGTTCCTTTACATACTTAACCAGATTGATATCACCGCGCGTGAAGACAACCCCGAAGAAATCGTTGCAGCCTGGCAACGTGCCATGGGTGAACGGGGCCTGACTGCCGGGCGTTTCTATTCCATATATAACCCCGATCTGGCCCTGCCAATCGATAACGTTTCACTGCGCGAAAGATTTGAACGTAAACGCGACCGGGACCTGTCTGAAATTCATGAACGCATGAACCAGGTTGAAGTTGAACGCGCCTACCGTATTGTCGGCACCCTGGAAAAAACAGCTGCCGAGCTTGAAGAGAAAGTGGCACCGGCGTTAAGCAGCCTGATAGAAACCTGGCGCAAACGCGTTCTGATCACGGATGCCGTGGTTTATGTTCTGTTATTTGCAGCGCTTTTAACCGGCAGTATTAAAATGGGTTACTGGAACGGTATGGATTTTCATTCTGAAACACTTTCCAGTATTACCTCGACTCCGATTGGTATGTTTTCACTGGCCCTTGGCAGCTACCTGCTATTACTGGCAATACACTTTGGGGTACGCCACCTGGTTGCCAAAACCATGTCAGGTAAAATTCGTAAACTGGCTACATCACTTGATATTCGAGGCAGTCTTGCCAACGCGTTTAAACGCAGCACCTCACCCTGGCGCAGTATTTTTCATAAAACACCTGCCGGCTGGGGTCACCGTTCACGCAAATACCTGTCCCAGGTTCTTCAGGATGCTGACAAGTATGTCCAAACATTAAATGACACCTTCACCAATCCATCAGGTGATGAGATAAAAACCGGCTCAACCCCCTCACCTGAAATTGAATTAAACCAGGAAGACATCGTTTCCCATAAAACCGTGGAAAAAGTTTAATGCGCATAGGCATCGATTTGGGCGGCACCAAAATCGAGGGTATCGCCCTCGAAGACACCGGGGCCATTCCGGTGAGAAAAAGAGTTGCCACGCCAAAAGATGATTACCACGCTATCGTCGATGCCATCGCAACCCTGGTTAACGACATCGAAACTGAATACCAGGATAAAGGCACGGTGGGTATCGGCATACCCGGTTCCGTTTCAGCGGAAACCGGTTTGATCCGTAATGCCAACACTGTTTGTTTAATCGGCAATGACTTACAGGGTGATCTTCAAAACAAACTGGACCGTAAAATTCGCTTAGCCAACGATGCTGACTGTTTTGCTTTATCGGAAGCCTCGGACGGTGCCGGCAAAGACTGTAAAAGTGTCTTTGCTGTCATCATTGGCACCGGCTGTGGCAGTGGTATTGTCATTAACAGGCAACTGATTGAAGGTGCCAACCTGATTGCAGGCGAATGGGGACACAACCCACTACCCTGGCCAAGGGATGATGAACGCCCCGGCAGGCAATGTTACTGCGGACAAAGCGGCTGCCTGGAAACCTGGTTATCCGGTAGCGGTTTTGGCTATGCTTATCACGATGCCGGTGGTGATGAAATTACCGCCAAGGAAATTATGCAGCGTGTCGAACAGGGTGAATCACTGGCGAGTAAAATATTCGAAGATTACCTTGACCGAATGGCACGAAGTCTGGCAACTATCATTAACATCATTGACCCGGGCTGCATTGTGCTTGGCGGTGGTATGTCACATGTTCAGCAACTCTATACCGAAGTCCCCAGGCGCTGGGATCAATACATCTTTTCGCCTGAACCGGCCAAGACTCAATTAAGGCCACCACTTCATGGCGATTCAAGCGGTGTTCGTGGCGCAGCCTGGCTCTGGCCCTCCCACACTTGACAACCATAGCTGACACACAGAAGATTCTATGCAAATTCCAACTTGTGCAGTTCAATGTCCTCCGCTATAGCAATTCCAAAAATCAACGTTCCCTCACATCCAGTCTGGCCAGCCAAGACTGAAGCCGAAAAAAAGGCCCAGGTTGAGCGCATAAAACAACTGTTAAAAAAACAAAACGCAGTACTGGTTGCACACTATTATGTAGACGGTGATTTACAGGCGCTGGCAGAAGGAACCGGTGGTTGTGTCGCTGATTCGCTGGAAATGGCGCGATACGGTACAACAACCAATGCAGATACACTGGTGGTTTGCGGTGTGCGTTTCATGGGGGAAACAGCCAAGATACTTAATCCCGAAAAAACCGTGCTGATGCCGGATTTGAATGCCACCTGTTCGCTCGATGAGGGCTGCCCGGCTGACCAGTTTTCGGCGTTTTGTGATCAACACCCCGACCACACCGTGGTCGTCTATGCCAACACTTCGGCTGCTGTTAAAGCCCGCTCCGACTGGATGGTCACTTCAGGTATTGCCTTACCCATTGTGAAGCACCTGGCCGAAAAAGGTGAAAAAATACTCTGGGCACCTGACAAACACCTGGGACATTATGTACAGAAAGTCTCTGGCGCTGACATGCTGTTCTGGCCAGGTTCATGTGTCGTGCATGAAGAATTCAAATCAGTCGCGCTGGAAAGGTTGCGCAGACTGCATCCTGATGCTGCCGTACTGGTTCATCCCGAATCACCGGATAACATTGTTGAACAGGCTGACGTGATTGGTTCTACGACCGCATTAATCAAAGCCGTCGCTGAAATGCCCCAGGAAGAGTTCATTGTCGCTACCGATGATGGTATTTTCTGGAAAATGCAACAGGTCGCGCCAAACAAAAAGTTGATTTCCGCACCAACTGCCGGCGAAGGTGCCACCTGCGAATCCTGTGCACACTGCCCGTGGATGGGCATGAATGCACTGGATAATCTTGAGTCCCTGCTTAACAGCCACAGCAATGAAATCAAGATCGATATGTCGATTCGTGACAAGGCCTTATTACCTATACAGCGTATGCTGGATTTTGCCAAAACCAATGGTATAAGCGGAAAATTTAGGTCCGATTAGTTTAATCTAACCAAATAGTTCCAATGCAGCATCAAAGTCATAAACTAGACTGGCTGCACTGATATCTTACAGTTATCTCTTTTGGGAAATATGCCTGTCTTCTGATGACATTGCGTTACGATAGAATCAATAAATAATTAGTCAAATATAGTCATTAAACCTATAGTATTAAAAAACTTCATAACATAAGCGAAATGCAATCTCAGCAAGCTCCCAGACAACTAGCAGCTATTTTGATGGCGGATATAGCCGGTTTTAGTCGCTTAACCCAAGAAAATGAAGATGAAACTTATCTAAATGTCCGCAAGAGTCTGAAAGCCTTCACTGAAATTATCGAAAATAAAGGCGGTGATGTCATTGGCTATCAAGGAGATTCTGTTTTTGCCGTATTTAACTCAGCAAGAGATGCCTTACTTAGTGCCATAGAGGCTCAGAAACACTTCAACAAAGAAAACGAGACCATTCCTGAAGATAAGAAAATTCAGTTTAGAGTTGGTCTAAATTTAGGTGACGTTATTCAGGAAAATGATGGTGTTTTTGGTGATGATGTAAACATTACTTCCCGGATCGAATCATTGGCGCCAATTGGAGGCATTTCAATATCCGGTGCTTTTTACGATGCTGTTTCAAGTAAAGTATCGCATGACTTTTTCTTCAGGGGTGAACATCAGGTAAAAAACATCAAAGCACCTGTCAGGATTTATGATGTTGATAGTGAAAAGCTAACTGTAACCAGGGTTCAGAAAGCAACCTCCAATAAATCAATATCCTTTAATCGATTTCTGGGCATTGCGATAACATTTGTTCTAATGATTTCGGCAGCAGGAATCTATTATTTTTCGACCTCTCATGAACAATCACCAGAAACAGTCATTACCGCACAACCTGATAATCAGCATAATCAAAAACCGTCAATCGCAGTCCTGCCATTTTCAAATTTAAACAATGACGCTGAACAAGATTATTTTAGTGATGGTATTTCAGAAGACCTGATCACTGATTTATCTAAAGTGTCTGGTTTGTTTGTCATTGCAAGGGCATCCTCGTTTCGATTCCGGGAAAAAGAACTTGATGTACAAGCTATCGGAAAAGAATTAAATATTAATTATCTGGTTACAGGTAGTGTCAGAAAATTTGGTTCCGTTATACGTATAGGTGCCCAGCTTCTTGAAATAAGTAGCGGCAAACAAATATGGGG
>CALAZS010000188.1 GCA_937926265.1 uncultured Gammaproteobacteria bacterium | reverse complement strand
ATGACTGAAAACTCAGAAACCGAAGTACAAGTAGACGAAAACAAACTCATTGCTGAACGCAGAGAGAAACTTAAACAACTGCGTGAACAGGGGAATGCATTTCCAAATGATTTTCGCCGTGACAGCGTTAGCGGTGAACTGCATGCAGAGTATGGTGACAAGTCCAAGGAAGAACTCGAGGAAATGGGTCAGCGTGTCAAGGTGGCTGGTCGTTTAATGAGTCGCCGCATTATGGGTAAAGCCAGTTTTGCCCATATCCAGGATATGTCCGGCAAAATCCAGTTGTACGTACAGCGTGATTCATTGCCTGAAGGTTTTTATAACGAACATTTTAAAAAGAGCTGGGATATCGGTGACATCATTGCCGCAGAAGGTGTTTTGTTCAAGACCAAAACGGATGAACTTTCAGTGCGTGTTGATGATATCAAGTTGCTCACCAAATCATTGCGTCCCTTACCTGAAAAGTTTCATGGCCTGACTGACCAGGAACAACGTTACCGTCAGCGTTACCTTGATTTGATTATGAATGAAGTGTCGCGCGAAACATTCAGAATACGTACGCAAATCGTACAGTTCATTCGCGAATACCTTAACGGCAAAAATTTCATGGAAGTTGAAACACCAATGATGCAGGTTATTCCCGGAGGTGCCACGGCCAGGCCATTCGAAACTCATCATAATGCACTGGATATGGGCTTGTACCTGCGAATTGCGCCAGAGCTTTACCTGAAACGTTTGGTTGTAGGTGGCTTTGAGCGCGTTTATGAGATAAACCGAAACTTCCGTAACGAAGGTTTATCCACGCGCCATAACCCGGAATTTACAATGTTAGAATTCTACGAGGCTTATGCTGATTATCATGACTTGATGGACCTGACAGAAGATATGCTGCGCTCCCTGTCCCAGTCAGTACTGGGAACCACACAGGTTCAGTACCAGGGTGAAAGCTATGACTTCGGTAAGCCATTTGCACGCATGTCGGTAAAAGAGTCTATATTGCATTTCAATCCGGATCTTTCTGAAGAACAAATCGATAACCTTGAATCGGCAAGACAGGTGGCTGAGAATTTACAGATACCTCTTAAAGACAGTTACGGTCTTGGCAAGGTGCAAATCGAAATCTTCGAAAAAACAGTTGAAAGCCGCCTGATGGATCCAACTTTTATTACGGCTTATCCAACTGAAGTATCACCATTGGCCCGTCGTAATGATGAAGACCCATTCGTCACTGATCGTTTCGAGTTTTTTGTTGGTGGCCGTGAAATTGCCAATGGCTTCTCAGAGCTTAACGATGCTGAAGACCAGGCAGACCGATTCAGAAAACAGGTTGAAGAAAAAGATGCCGGGGATGATGAGGCTATGCACTTTGACCAGGATTACGTGCACGCACTTGAACATGGTATGCCTCCAACAGCGGGTGAGGGCATTGGTATAGACCGTTTGGTGATGCTGTTGACTGATTCAGCTTCAATCAGGGATGTGCTGCTGTTTCCGCATATGAGGCCTGAATAGCCTTTTTATTCTGACTCTGGTCTTATATTCATATCATCGGTTTCATGGATGAGACCATCTTTGTCGACTGACAGGGTTTTGTTTGTTTTTGGGTCATGCATAACAGTTTGAATGTTATCCATATCACTGCGGCGAATAAAGAAAATCTCCCAGCCAAAATTTTCAAGTTTTTTTATGCTGGCCATTTGAAGCTCAGAGACATAGTGGGATAGATCAACGGGAACTGGCGGGAGTTTTTCCCGATGATCATCAGTAATAAAATGTTCTACAACTTCCTCCATTTCTGATTGTGCAATAGCATCTTCCCAATCTGCCTCATCGGCCTGGTCTACTTCAACGCTGTAAGTATTTTCCTCGATATAATCTTCAATATTTTCGCGCTTAACCCATAAAATTAATGTTCTTTGTGAGGCTGCCTTGGCAGTAAACCGCATAGGGTTCATATAGGCTACGGCAAAATTTGCAGACTGGTCAGCATCATTATGCAATATGGCTTTGCCATCATCAGTTTGCATCGCCATGCTGCCAGAAAGTAAGTAAGGTACAAACTCACTGCTTTCACCAGACGCAAATATGATCTGATTTTCCGAGTAGGAAAATACCCTGGCTTCTTTCAAACTGTCATCTTTTTGTTTTTGATCGTAGCTGCTGAAAGGTTTTTTTGAATAAATTGATTGAATCAATTCATTTGAAAGGTCGTTAAACTCAATTTCTGAAAAGTGTGAGGTATGAAATTCAGAAAACGGGTCATCGGGTGTCGAACGGGATAACAGGGATTTGATTTTGGAGAACATGGTTTATTTATTTCTTCATGTAAATTTCCTCCCTGAAAAAAATTATTCAGATCATGATAATGCCTTTTTAACAGCTTCAATATCTTCTGCGGTATCTTCAATTTCTACAATATTGACTTCTGCGTCCAGGCCAACGCGTTCGAAAGCGGAGATAGAAGGCCATTCAGAATCCAGTATATTTTCCAGGCCAAGTTGGATACGCGAGACCATAACAATGTCTGCATAATCGACATCATTAGCCTGACGATCATGTCTGGATATTTCAGTTGGAACGCTGGCAATGTTGTCCGGGAAATCCCAGGCTTTTAAGATCATCGAGCCGATTTCCGGGTAGAGTGTTTCAATGATTTCTTCCAGTAGCTTTTCATTGCCAGTCAGGTCAGAAAACTTTTCTGCCATTGTCAAAATGGGTAATGTGCCGATATTGTGAATCAGGCCGGCAAGCATAGCCTGTTCATTTTCTATTTGCGGAAGAGATTGAGCTAAGACTTTGGAAACCGCAGCGACGCTGACACTGTCTTCCCAGACCTTGCGTAATTTAAGTTCCATGAAATCAGTCGTTGCCTGGTAAATCTGTTTCATTGCCAGGCTGGTAACCAGTGATTTCACCAGTTTATTGCCTAGCCGGGCGACAGCCATCTGAATATTTTCAATCGGCGTACGTGGACGATAGAGCGGACTGTTGGCAACCTGCAGCAAACGGGCGGATATCGCAGCATCGGTGGCGATAATGTCAGCCAGGTCCTGTGCAGTGGAGTTTTCCTGCTCAGCTGCATCCCGAACTTTCAGCGCTACTTCCGGTAATGTCGGTAAGGTAATTTCGTTGTTCTCGATGGCTTGAATAAGCTTTAAACGAAATTGGCTGATATCCAGCATGGCGACCTCTCAGGGTTGGTGTGGGCTTTGGTGTGTTTTTATTTTCTTAACTGAATTTAATTAAAGTATTGTTTCACACTAAGGTAAAGACTTATTTATCATCCACTTCAAATTCATAGGGAGGAGCTGAAACGTGCAATACCGGCCCGTCATTGTCAATGAGTTGAAAGCTGTTTCCTTCTTCGAGTTGATTTATTTCAAGCACGGCCAGACCTTCATACCTGTTATCACCGGTTGAAACCACATCAACAATTTTTCCGGCACCCTGGCCAGATTGGCTGGATGCAGAAAATACATCCGCACCGATACCAACAGGCTGTTCTGATTCAAATGAAACCGGGTACATACGACGTTTTAATTTACCAAGATACTGCATGCGGGCTACAACTTCCTGGCCGGTGTAACAGCCCTTGGTAAAGCTTACGCCATTGAGTAACTGCAAGTTGGTCATTTGAGGAATAAAGGCTTCCTCGGTATCTTCAAAAACCGTCGGAATACCGGCGCGAATATCTTCAAGACGCCATTTTTCTTCATTGGCGTTATCAATGGAATCCAGGCTTGACCAGAGTTGTTTCAAGTTTTCTGCAGGTCCAACGCAGAGATAGCGCGACTGGGCTGCTGAAACTTTGATATAGGATACGCCATCAGCTTCAGTTACGGCATCGGCTGAGTCGGGTAAATTAACATCGAGCTTTTCACTGATGCAGTCACCGATTAATCCGATTGCCACCATGTCATCACTTGCATCTTCAATGGTTACTTTGGAGCGTAAAACAAACATTTTAAGACGCTTGAGAACAACGTCCAATCGATTGGCAGGTATGATCAGGTACCAGTCTTCACCTGACTGGAAGATACGAAAATTAGCCAGCATGCGACCTTTAGGTGTGCAATAACTGCTTAACTGGCTGGACGATTCGTTAATGTTGCGTGTGTCGTTGGTGAGTTGACCTTGAAGAAATGTTTGCTTGTCTTCGCCGCTGATTTTAATAAGCCCGAGATAGCCAAGGTTAATTTTTGCACATGCAATATCCATGGAACTGGAAACCTGTTCCTGGTCTTCTATGAAAGCCTGCCAAATACTATTCATTGGTAATGTCCTAGTTTGTAATGTCCCAGTCTGTAATTACTGGGTTAGGTTTGTATAGGATAACGCTCAACATACTTGCCACGTGGGGCGGTTTTCCACCAGTGTTCATGGCTTGCTTCACTGGTTACCTCAGAGTGCGGCATGTAATCGATTTCTCCCTGTTCGCCAAGCCGCAGAAAACCCCAATCCTTGATTTTGCCGGTATGTGCAAACAGCGTCCACACGGGCTTGTTAGATTGCATCACTATGCGATGAAAGTCGTCACCGTTAATTCTATTTAAATGCCATGCTTTCACAATACGATCAACAATCTTTTTTTTGTTGTTTTCTTCATCGAGTCTCAGTTCCCGGTAGCTGCCGGAAAGAATCAGGCTTATTGCAGCCTTCCATGGATGATCGTGTAAACCCCGGTCAGGATCACTATCAATAAATCGATGAATATAGACACCGCCGCCTCCTGGAAGACGAAACAGGTGGTATCTTTCCAGGTAAGGTTCACCATGATTACCGTTGATAATCCGGCAGCGCAGGTGGCCGGTAAAGCGGTATAGCACATCTGATAGGGCCAAATTTATCACCTCACATTTTATTTATATTTAACAGGCCTTAAACAGCCCTGTATCATAACGGAATTAACAAATTTCTACTTTAATATTTCAATTTCATGTCAGTTTCAGAAATAAAGCCCGGCAGCCTGGTGTTGTACAAGATCAGGCCAGCTCTTGTCACCGATCTGGGTGAAAAAATTACTATCACTCTGGAAGACAGCAAGGCCAAAAGAGTACGCGACAAAGATGTAAAGTTAATCCATCCTGGGCCCTGCAAAGACCTTAAACAGCTACAGGCAGTATCAGTTGATGTAGAAGAGGCCTGGGAGCTGCTTGACGGTGAAGCCTGTAATCTTGCTGATTTAAGCGATCTGCTTTTTGGCGAATACACACCTGATACCGCCTGGTCTACCTGGCAAATGGTTAGTGAGGGGCTGCATTTTGAAGGTCAACCCGACAATATTGTCAGTCGCAGCCCTGAAGATATAAAGGCTGACAGGCAGGCTATCAGGGAAAAAGAGCAGGCAGAGGCTGATAAAGCAAGGTTTTTTGAGAATATTAAAAATGCATCACTGACCGATGATGACAGAAAAAAACTGTCGGATGTCGAGATGCTTGCGCTGGAAAAAACCGACAAAAGCCAGATTCTTAAAACCCTGGATGTAAAGCAAACCCCGCAATCAGCACATCAGTTTCTGGTCAGTTGCGGTTACTGGGAGAAAACGCATAACCCTTATCCGGCCCGCATGGGGGTAGATCTTTCCCAACCTGAAGGACAGGTCCCTGATTTGCCCGAAGAGGAGCGTCTGGATCTTACTTCAATGCCAGCCTATGCCATCGATGATGATGGCAGTAATGACCCGGATGATGCCATCAGTTTCCATAATGACACCCTCTGGGTTCACGTCGCAGATGTTGCAGCGCTGGTAACTCATGAGAGCGAACTGGATGCATTGGCGGCACAACGAGCTGCCAATCTATATCTACCGGAAGGCATTGTGCATATGTTGCCCGAGGCAATAACTTCTCAGCTGGGCCTGGGGCTCAATGAAATTTCCCCGGCGTTGTCTATAGGAATGCACGTAAATGTTGATTTCGAGGTCGATGATATCAAAATTGTGACATCGTTTATCAGGGCAACCCGGGTCAGTTACAGCGAGGCTAATCAACAACTGGATTCTTTATTACCGGGTGTTCGAGCCGTTACGGATAAATTCAGGGAAAAACGGCTTGCCAACAATGCCGCTGAGATTAATCTTCCTGAAGCGAGTGTCAGGGTCAAAGATGGCAAGGTCAATATAAACCTGATGGATCGACTGGAAAGTCGCCAATTAGTTACTGATGCGATGTTAATGGCTGGTGAAGCGGTAGCAAAATTCTGTAAAAACAATGAAATTACCATTCCATTTGCCACGCAGCCAGCTCCTGAAAATATCGAAAACCCGGTAAAGATGTCAGAAATGTTTGCTTATCGCCGGCAGTTCAAGGCCAGTCGTTTGAGTTTGGAAGCGGATGCGCATTTTGGCCTTGGTTTGGAATGTTACACCCGTTGTACCAGTCCGCTCAGGCGTTATCCTGATCTGGTTGTGCATCAGCAGTTGCGGGCATTTTTATCACATCAGGCTGGCGAGGCGTTGCTTGATCGTCAGACCATTGAGCAGAAAGTCATGGCGGTTGATCAGCAGTCAATGACAATCAGGCGTACAGAACGTCTTTCCAACCAGCACTGGAAACTGGTTTATCTGCAGCAAAACCCGGATTGGCAGGGAGAGGCGGTTGTTGTCAATATTGACGAGCGAAAAACGACAGTGATTATTCCGGAACTGGCGATGGAAACCAAAATCAGAACACGTGACAGTTTTTCGCTGGATGATACAATTACGCTTCGAGTTAGCGCTGTGGATCTACCCGAACAGTCAGCTTTCTTTCATAATCTGAACTGATATTCAGTTATCATACCTTATTCACTTTTTGCAGGATCCTCTGATGACCTCTGAAACAGACATCAAACCATTAAGCACATCTGATATTACCAGGCCATCGGTTGGCTTCAGTAACTATTGCCTTGAAGAGCTTGAGAGACGTCGTAATTCAGGTGAGGAGTTTGATGAAGAGGCTTTTATTGAGGCCATGGAGCTAACAGTTGCCCGTCTTGTGGTACTCGAAGATGAGGAACAGGCATGATTATTACCAGCATCAAGGCGGAAAACCTGCTCAAATACAAGGCGCTTAACCTTGAGAATTTGCCTGAAAAAGGTGTTGTAGCCATCAGTGGAAAGAACGAATCCGGTAAAAGTACAATTGGTGAAACAGTCTGTTTTGCCTTGTTCGGTAGAACATTTTCACTTGATGAAAACGAGTTGGAAAAAGTGGTTCACTGGGGACAGGGAGGCTGTTCAGTGGCTCTTACTTTCAGGGTGGGCAACAATGACCATTACAAGGTGGAGCGTTTCCTGGACAAGGAAGGTACACACAGTGCCAAGTTCAGCCGTCTTGGAGAAGAAGATCTGCCGATAGCACGTGGTGTTGAGGGTGTGGCGGATGCCCTGTTCATGGTGTTGGGTTATGACTACGACGAGTTTGTTGATTCGTTTTACCTCGCCCAGCGTGAAATTACTGCGCCACAGCCGCATAGCCAGACAGTCAAGGCGATGGCGGGTATTGCTGCGCTTGAGGTTGTGGGTGAGCAATTTGACGAAGAAATTGCTGAACTTGAAGATACTGCCACCATGTCGCGTTTCCGTACCGATGAAATTGATGCGGAAATTTCCTCTCTGGCAATAAAAGACGGTCATCTGGAATCACTGGAAAATGAACTTGACCAGGTTAAGGCCGCTGAGGCCGAAAACAGTGAAAAAATTGAACAGTTAAAATCTGATTCAGCCAGTTACCGCGACACTATTCCGGATATACAGGCTGTACGCCGCAGTATTTCCAGTAATGCCGCAGCAAGATTTCTGTTTCTGATTGCAGCCCTGGTTTTCGCTGGAGTTTGGGCAGCATTTACCCAGTACCCAAATCACGAATATTCGCTTATTGTCCAGCAAACCATTCAACAACAGTTGCCAGAGTGGAATGAGCAGCATTTGCAGGGTGTGCAGTACCTTGCCATTGGTCTCGCAGTGTTGTTTTTATTTGTTCAGATTCGTGTCTTTTCACTTAAAAGTAAATTAAAGGAACTGATGCTGGTTGCCGGCAAACTGGCATCAACCCTGGAAAACTCTCACCAGCAATCTGTAATTGTTGGAGATTCTGTTCTTGATCAGGAAGCCGATGAAAATGATGAATTTGAAGAAGAGGCGGGGGACCAGACAGGTGATCAGCCTGACGAACAGGAAGAAGCGTTTGTTGAGGCTGAAGAGGAAAGTAAGGTAATCCGTCCAACAGATGATGAAGTTGCCAGATTATCCAGCCGCGTAAATGAGGCCAGTGTCAGCGGTTCTGACGTTGATAATATTGTTGAGCGTGAAATTGACTGGACCAGGGAACAAAACAGTCAACTCAACAACCAGCATGGCCGCCTCGAAAGAGCAATTTATGACGAGAAACAACGCCTTAAACTGGCTGCCAATCTCACCGAGGAAAAAGAAGCCCTGTTGGAGAAAATTGCTGATGCTGAATCCCGTATAAGTACCCGTCAGTTGGCTAATGAGTTGCTTGAAGGTGCCGGTACTCACATGTCCAGCAAGTTCAACAACGATGTGCGAGACCTGGTTAGCCGGACATTGCCATTATTCACCGAGGGCCGATACGAGCATCTGCAAATTGATAACGATATGTCTGTATCGGTATTTTCAGGTGAGAAACGTGATTTCCTCGACCTTGAAGAAGTATCAAGTGGCACCCAGCGTCAGATAATGCTGGCCTTGCGCTTGGCGCTTTCCCAGGAACTGGTTAACCGTTCTGTCGAGGGTGAGCAGTTTATCTTCCTGGATGAGCCTTTTGCCTTCTTTGATGAGGCCCGCACCAAGAACTCTCTTAAAGTGCTGCCTGAGCTTTCGGATGAAATTAACCAGATTTTCGTCGTGGGTCAGGAGTTTCCAAAAGAAAATATTGCAGGTTTTGCTAAACATATTGAGTGTTTCCGCGAAATTGACTCCATCTAAATTCTACTCTGTTGGCACAATACTGCGTTAAAAACTCTCTCAAACAGCGTCATTTACTATTTGTAAACTCCTTGTCTTCGAGAGTTTTCGCCTTGCCTTGCACGCAACAGAGCGAATTTACCCTTTGTGCCGCTAATCCTTTCAATCATATCTGCAGTCATTTTTCCGGGCTGTCAGAAACATGGATGTTTCTGTCAGAGCGTACAGGGATGTATTCACAGCGACCCGGAAAAAAGATGCTGATTTGATTGGAGGTTATGTTCACAAAATAATCAATTAGCATGAATAAATAAAAATATAAGTTTATAAAAAAAATTAATCATTGATCGGTATTGATTTTCACCATTCTGCACCCATTTCGTGAACTTTAGAAATCCACAATAACATTATTCAACAGGAGTTCTCCGCACCATGACAGTTGAAGCACAAAAGGAAACACTCGAATTTCAGGCTGAAGTCAGTCAGGTTCTGAACCTGGTTATTCGATCGTTATATTCAAACAAGGAAATTTTCCTGAGGGAATTGATTTCAAACGCGTCAGATGCCGCTGAAAAATTACGTTTCGAGGCAATCAGCGATGATGGTTTATACGAAGAAGATCCCAACCTGAAAATCCGTATTCATGTTGATGAAGAAGCGGGCACCATTACCATCGAAGATAACGGTATTGGTATGAGTCGCCAGGAAGTAGGTGAAACCATCGGTACAATCGCCAGTTCCGGTACCAAGAAGTTCCTGGAAAAAATGACCGGTGACCAGACCCAGGACAGCCAGTTGATTGGTCAGTTTGGTGTTGGTTTTTACTCAGCTTTCATTGTTGCTGACAAGGTAACGCTGATAACCCGTCGTGCCGGTCTGGGAGCTGAACATGGTGTGAAATGGGTTTCTACTGGTGAAGGCAGTTATTCTATTGAGAATGTTGACTCTCCTGAACGCGGTACGCGAATCACACTGCATCTGCGTGAAGATGAAAAAGAGTTTGTTCAGCCTTACAGGGTACGCAGCATCATAAACAAGTTTTCAGATCATATTGCCATTCCCATCGAAATGCTGGAGCAGGTTCCGCCATTAACTGATGAAGAAAAAGAGAAAGGCGAGGAACAGAAAACGCCTGAATGGGAAAAAGTAAACAAAGGCACAGCCCTATGGATGCGCAGTAAATCGGAGATTACCGATGAAGAATACAACGAATTTTACAAGTCAGTTGGTCATGATTTTGAAGATCCGTTACTGCATGTTCATAACCGGGTAGAAGGTAACAACGAATATAGTTCATTATTGTTTGTGCCTTCCCGCGCACCATTTGACATGTGGGACCGTGAGCAAAAACACGGTGTAAAACTCTATGTTAAACGTGTGTTCATCATGGATGAAGCTGACAAACTGATGCCGCACTACCTGAGATTCGTAAAAGGTGTGGTTGATTCAGATGATCTGCCACTTAATGTGTCCCGTGAAATTCTGCAACATGATAAAAAGATCGATTCAATTCGCACCGCAAATGTTAAACGTATTCTCGATGCGCTTGAGAAGCTTGCCAAGAAAGACGAAGAAAAATATCAGAATTTCTGGAAAGAGTTCGGTCGTGTTTTAAAAGAAGGTCCGGCAGAAGATTTCGCCAACAAAGAAAAAATTGGTGGATTACTGCGTTTTTCGACGACAAAATCAGAAGGTAACGAGGAAACTGTTTCTCTGGATCAATACATCGAAAACATGGTTGAGAAGCAGGAAAAAATCTATTACATCACTGGTGATAGTTTAGCTGCAGCCAAGAACAGCCCACACCTTGAAATTTTTAAAAAGAAAGATATCGAGGTCTTGCTTCTGACCGACCGCGTTGATGAGTGGCTGGTTTCTCACATGACTGATTTTAAGGGCAAGCATTTACAATCTATTGCGAAGGGGCAACTTGATCTTGGTGAACTGGAAGACAAGGAAGAAAAAGAGCAGCAGGAAAAAGTTGCTGAAGAGCATAAAAGCCTTATTGAGCGCATGACTGAATCGCTTGGTGAGACTGTCAAAGAGGTGCGCGTCAGTTCCCGCTTGACCGATTCACCTGCCTGTCTGGTTGTTGGTGATTATGACATGAGTCAGAATATGGCGAGGGTGCTGAAACAGATAGGTCAGGATGCGCCCATGCCCACGCCGATCCTTGAAATCAATGTTGAGCATCCTCTGCTTGATCGTATGGATAATGAATCTGATGAAGATCGCTTTAAGGATATGGCCAAGCTTGTCTTTGATCAGGCACTGCTGGCTGAAGGTGGTCAGCTTGAAGACCCAGCAAGTTTTGTTCATAACATGAATAAGCTCATGCTCGACATGGCTAAATGATTATTGTTAGTTTGCACCAGTTTTACTTTTCAGGGCCGCTGTTAATACTTCCCTGTAAGCTCTGGCGAAAACATCCATGTTTTCGACAGCCCTGAAAAGCAAATACTGATGCAAATTAACTTGTACGGTCAGAAGATCCGAAAACTTAAAAAGCACTGATACAAAATTGCTTCTGAGAAGTGTCCGAGGCATGGATGCCGAGGCCAAGCCAGCATGGACGCTTTTACGGCGTCTTTGAAGAAGCATTTGGTGTCAGTGCTTTAACGTATCAACACTTTCAATCTCATTATTCAGACAGCAAATTGGTTTCAGACCAATAGTGTGGCAAACTTCCAAGCTTGAAGTAGAAAAATTAATCGAGGACATTATGAGAATTATTCTTTTAGGTGGTCCGGGTGCCGGAAAGGGAACCCAGGCAGGTTTCATCAAAGACAAATACAACATTCCGCAAATCTCAACCGGTGACATGCTGCGTGCACATGTCAAAGCGGGTAGCGAACTTGGTGTAGCAGCCAAGAAAATCATGGATGAGGGCGGCCTGGTGTCTGATGACATTATCATGGGTATGGTTCAGGAAAGAATCAAGGAAGACGACTGTAAGAATGGTTACCTTTTCGATGGTTTTCCACGCACAATCCCCCAGGCTGAATCTCTGAAAGAAGCAGGCGTGCCTATCGATGCAGTGGTTGAAATTGATGTCGCGGATGAAGAAATCATCAAACGTATGTCTGGCCGCCGAGTGCATCTGGCATCTGGTCGTACTTATCACATCGTCTTCAACCCACCTGCAGAAGAAGGCAAAGATGATGTTACAGGTGAACCACTGATACAGCGTGATGATGACCAGGAAGCCACTGTGAAGGAGCGTCTCAAGGTCTATCATGATCAGACTGAGCCATTGATCGACTTCTACAGCAAAGAAGCCGATGCCGGTAACTGCAAATACGTCAAAATCGATGGTATTGGCGGTGTGGAAGATATCCGGGATGCTATTTTCAACGGCCTGGACTAAAATAGGGTCCTGAAAACATACAAAGAGCCCTTATTTGGGCTCTTTGTTTCTTTAAATACCGGTAATTTTTATCAATTTTACTGGGCAAAATATTAAGGTGATTAATGTGGCTGTTGTAGAACTGACAGATGACACTTTCGAAAAAGCGGTAACAGATAATGGTTTCGTCATTGTAGATTTTTGGGCACCATGGTGTGGTCCTTGTAAATCGTTTGCACCTACATACGAAAAAGTTTCTGAAGACCATGAAGATATCGTATTTGCGAAAGTAAATACTGAGGAACAACAACAGGTTGCAGCACATTTCCAGATTCGTTCTATCCCAACGTTAATGATTTTCCGCGATCAAATCATTATTTTCAGCCAGGCTGGAGCCCTTCCGGAAGGTGCTTTTCGCGAGCTGATTCAAAAGGCCAGCGAACTTGATATGGATGAAGTGCGTAAACAGATTGAACAGGAACAAGCTGGTAACGCCTGAATCGATTCACCTGATTATCCTGAAGATTGGATTGTCTTTATTAGTTTGCGTTAATTAAGGCAATTCAATCCAATCCAGCCAGTTCCAGTTTAGCTTTACCGGCTATTTACCCGGTTATTTAGCTGGTTAATTGCCCAGTTAATTGCCTAGCCAATTTCCAAAGACCCACCGTCAAAAAACCTTACCCCGGAAGAGTCAGGAGTGGTTTTGTATGCCAGGCATGCCAGGTAATCCTTTAAGGGTATGAAGCGTTCCAGTTTAATTGAATCCATATCAGGTTTTTTTCCAAAAACACCATTGCCACAGAGTTTTTGGCTTGCTTCAAATTCTGTCCAGAGTTCTGTAAATTTTTCCTCAGGTACATTGGCGTCATACAATTTAGCAAGTTGAGTTTCAGAAAATACTTTCCTGGCAATGCTTTCCCAGTTTTTAATAAACCTGTTTTTTTCAACATCAATACCCACGGAAGAGAATCTGCTAACTGCCAGTAAAACAAGTTCCCCGGAGTGGCTCAGGTTAAATTCAATATGACTTTCCTGGTTCCTGTCTTCAGCACTGGTCCTGTCTTGAGCACTGGTACGGTCCCAATTTTGACCAGGCTTTATCAGGAAAGGTTTGCCGGATTCCTGCTTTGAAAAGCGTAATTCTTCAGGCGCTATATTGCTATATTCAGAAAGAATAGTCCTGAGATAAACCCTGCTGGAATAGAACACTGAACGCGATATTCCAGATTGGAATTTGCCAAGGCGAGTCATTTCATCATCTGATAAAATGTTGCGATTCGAATTGAACTCAATCAGCGGTATTTTCCATACATCAACAGTTTCATGATGTGCGAAAGCTGAATCAAGTTCGATTTCCCAGTTTATGATTTCCGGTTCTGGCACCACAAGGCCTTATAAATTTGGTAATGCAAAAATTATTGATTAAAAAGCGAGAGTTAAATACTCAAATTAACTGGCCGGAAACCTTACACCCGCTATTACAAAGAATCTACTCGGGCAGGAAAATCCAATCGATTGATGAACTTGATTTATCACTCTCAAAATTACTTCCTCCCGATGATCTTAAAAATATTCATCATGCAGTCGAACTGCTTACTGAAAGTTTAAATAAACAACACTCGATATTGGTGGTGGGTGATTTTGATGCCGACGGGGCAACAAGCAGCGCATTGTTGATTCGTGTTTTAAGACGATTTGGTTTTGCCAGGGTTGATTACCTCGTGCCAAACCGTTTTGCGTATGGGTATGGGCTCACAACAGGTATTGTTAAAGAAGCTTTGGAAAATAAACCCGACCTGATCATTACCGTTGATAATGGCATTTCAAGCTTGGATGGCGTTGCGCTGGCCAAAGCAAACGGTGTCAAAGTTCTGGTAACGGATCATCATCTTCCAGGTGAAAAACTGCCCGATGCTGATGTGATTGTTAATCCAAATCAACCGGAAGATGGTTTTTCAAGTAAATCACTTGCCGGCGTTGGTGTTGTTTTTTATCTGTTAGTAGCTCTAAGACGTCAACTTAGAGAAATAAACTGGTTTGAACAAGAAGGTATCCAGGAACCTAACCTGGCCGATTATCTTGATATTGTTGCACTGGGTACAGTAGCCGATGTCGTGCCACTTGATCGCAATAACCGCATATTGGTTAACGAGGGACTAAAAAGAATTCGAGCCGGATGCTGTGTTCCAGGTATTGCGGCGTTGCTTCAGGTTGCAAATAAAAATCCGGAAAGCCTTGTAGCCTCTGATCTTGGCTTTGCCATTGGTCCAAGACTGAATGCCGCGGGTCGACTGGATGATATGTCTCTTGGAATAGAATGCCTTTTGGCAGACGGATCCGAAGCCTATGACTATGCCAGTCAGCTGGATAGCTTAAACCGTGAACGACGTGAAATTGAAACCGGTATGAAAGCCGAGGCGATGCAATACCTTGAGACCCTTGATGTGGAAAGTGACTCACTGTTTGGACTGGCTTTGTATGATGAAAGCTGGCACCAGGGCGTCATAGGGATTCTGGCCTCGAGGGTAAAGGACAGGGTGCACAGGCCCGTGATTATTTTTGCTCCCGGTGATGAGGGTGAGATTAAGGGGTCTGCCCGTTCTATTCCAGGTATTCATATCAGAGATGTGCTGGAAATTATCTCTGCACAAAACCCGGGTTTGATTATTAAATTCGGTGGTCATGCGATGGCTGCGGGTCTGACTATACTTGAAAAGGATTTCGAGGATTTTTCGAGGCTGTTAAATGATTGTGTGCAACAGGTTGCCAATGATGAAATACTCGAAAATGTTTTGCATTCTGATGGTGAAGTGTCCGAGGAATACCTGAACCTGGCGATTGTTGAAATGTTGAACCAGGCAGGCCCATGGGGGCAGGCATTCCCTGAGCCTATGTTTACGGGTCACTTTAGGTTACTCAATCAACGTATATTAAAAGAACGGCATCTAAAAGTAGAACTGGCGCCAGTTGATTCGACACAGAATGTGGTTTTGGATGGTATTGTGTTTAACCTGTTTGATGAAACCAATCCTCCCAGAGAAATTCAGACCCTGGTTGAACTGGTCTACAAGTTGTCTATTAACGAATTTCGTGGCCATAAAAACATACAAATACTAATTGAGCATATTCTGGAAGCTGAACATGCGTGATGATGAATTTTTTCAAGATGAAGCAGTCTCTGATGGGCAAGATTTAGATGACCCAAATTGGGATGACCAAAAAAGGGAAGATCAGGAATGGAATGATGAAGCCAGGAAAAGCAAAAGTCAGCGAAAACGTGAATTACAAGCATTATTGGAATTAACTGAAAAAGCCCTGTCTCTAACAGATGAAAAACTGGCCGCTACCGGTATAGATGAAAAAGCACTCCTGGCTTTCAAAGAGGCTAAAAAAATGAAAGCATCAGGCGCTAAAAACCGCCAGTTGAAATACATCAGCAAGCTAATTCGTAATGATGACATCGAGGTATTGGAAAAATATCTGGATGAAGCTGAGCAGTCACATCTTAATGAAAAGCGTTTTTTTCATCAGTTGGAAAGGTGGCGCGACCGCCTTATAGCTGAAGGCGATAATGCAATTAACGAATGTTTGAATGAATTTACGGCATTAGACCGCCAGCAGCTAAGAACCCTGGTGCGTCAGGCTAAAAAAGAATTGGAAACTAACAAACCTCCGGTTGCATCAAGAAAAATATTTAAACTTCTGCGCGAGATGGCCGAAAAACAGTCATAGAACAGTAATAAGGCTTTCATATGTCTCATCAACAACACGGCGGTCTTCACGGTCTAATTGAATCACTCCATAAGATGTTTCTTCAGATTTCATGTCATCTGAGACTTGATCGAATATTTCACCGGCCTCTCGGGGAGGCAAAAGGTAACCTAGATATTTGGGGGAAATTAGGCAATTTCCTGGAGGAGGCTCCGGAATTATCTGACGATGACCTGTTTCATCTGCAGGATGAGCATATGCATGCAGCACATGCCAATGAAAAGTTGCATCGGCCGAGTTTGCAGGAAGGCGCAGAGTTGAGTGAATTATCGAAATATTACCAGCGACAGGTCCGTGTTGAGATGCATCCGCACATGTCTGAACAAATGCAACGAAATACTGTCGATCATATTAATACTGCATTACATCTTTCCAGAAAAGGGGATAAGGATGGGGCTCGTTTACATATCGGCTTATCAGAAAGTGCCATGCACACAGCCAGTCGTTTCATGTCTCATGAAGAATATGCTGAGTTTGAAGAACGAATCGAAGCCCGTCTCAGCCATATTATCGAGCTTGGGCATCAAAAACCGAAAACATCCTCATAATTTAAAAATTAAATAAACGATTTCAAGTTCATTAGTCTATACTTTGGCTGAGTTATCAAACCAACAACAAGTAAATGCATAACAATTCAAATAGACCGGTATTTTTGAATCTCTTTCAAATAAGGCTGCCAATTGCCGGAATCATGTCAATTGCCCACCGTATTTCCGGTGTAATTATGTTTCTGGCGATTCCCTTTACGCTGTATCTACTGGATAAATCACTTGCTTCGGCCAATGATTTTAATGATGTGGTGAACACTATTCAGTCGCCCTGGCTATTACCGTTTTATCTGCTTGTTTTATGGTCGTTGTTTCATCACTTGCTGGCCGGTATTCGTTACCTGCTCATCGATATTGATATTGGTGTGTTAAAACCCGCTTACCGTAAAACTGCTTGGGCCGTTCTGGTTTCTGCGCCAATATTAGTTCTCATTTTACTGGTGGTGTCACAATGAGCAGGCATGCCAGTGGTTTAAAAGCCTGGGTTCTTCAGCGTGTTTCTGCGATTTACCTGGCACTGTTTTTAATCTACCTGTTATTTTATTTTTTGGTTTATCCACCAGCTTCTTACGAGGTTT
This sequence comes from uncultured Gammaproteobacteria bacterium, assembly GCA_937926265.1. GTDB lineage: Bacteria > Pseudomonadota > Gammaproteobacteria > Chromatiales > Chromatiaceae > JABDQZ01. Next base: position 19,716 of record CALAZS010000188.1, on the reverse strand, counting down.
TTAAAGGCTGGATCCTTTCTACACCAGTGCTGATTGGCTTACTGCTTTTTATAAACCTGCTGCTGCTCCATGCCTGGATAGGTATTCGCGATGTGGCAATTGATTACTTATGGCATACCGGCACGCGAGTGGTTGTTCTAACCCTTGTTGGTCTGATGTTATCAGGCTGTGGTCTCTGGTCGCTGGTTATTCTGATTTCCGCAAAAATGAGTTAGGAAAAGCTTCTTATGGCATTGGCAAAACGTCGTTTTGATACCTTAATTTTAGGCGCTGGTGGGGCCGGTCTACGCGCGGCCCTGCAACTGTCGAACGCTGATGCCCGTGTCGCAGTCGTGTCAAAGGTGTTTCCAACCCGTTCGCATACTGTTGCTGCTCAGGGTGGCGTGAATGCAGCATTGGCCAATGTCGTTCCAGATAACTGGCACTGGCATATGTTTGATACCGTAAAAGGCAGTGATTATCTGGGTGATCAGGATGCGATTGAATTTATGTGTCGTGAGGCTCCAAAAATTGTTTATGAACTTGAACATTTTGGCGTGCCATTTTCGCGGCTTGATACAGGACACATCTATCAGCGCGCATTTGGTGGCCAAAGTCAGAACTTTGGAGGTGCCCAGGCTGCCAGAACCTGTGCAGCTGCTGACCGCACCGGCCATGCAATTTTGCATTCCCTTTATCAACAAAATATCCGTTCAAAAACGCATTTTTTTGATGAGTTTTTTGCATTGGACCTGATCACTGATGATGAAGGTGCGGTTTTAGGTGCCCTGGTACTCGAAATTGAAACCGGTGAACCCTTACTTATCGAGGCCAAGACAACCCTGATTGCATCAGGTGGCTGTGGGCAGTTATTTAGAACCACCACCAACGCTCATATCAATACCGGAGACGGCATGGCAATGGTGTTGCGTGCCGGTGTGCCGTTAGAGGATATGGAATTTTTCCAGTTCCACCCAACCGGTATAGCAGGAAAAGGCATGTTGATTACCGAGGGTGCCAGGGGTGAGGGTGGCTACCTGATAAACAAAGATGGTGAGCGCTTCATGGAGCGTTATGCCCCTAATGCCAAGGATCTAGCCAGTAGAGATGTTGTCAGTCGAGCGATTTCCACAGAGGTGCGAGAAGGTCGTGGCTGTGGTCCGGATGGCGATCATGTCATGTTGCGCCTTGATCACCTGGGTTCGGACATAGTAGCGAAACGTCTTCCGGGCATTCGCGATACCTGTAAAACTTTCTTGCACATTGATCCTGTTGATACGCCGATACCTGTGTTTCCAACAGCCCATTATGTCATGGGAGGTATTCCTACCGACCGACATGGTCGAGTCGTTATGCCGGCGCGTCATGGTCCAGAGGAAGTTGTGTCCGGATTGTATGCGGCCGGTGAATGTGCCTGTGTTTCCGTTCATGGCGGAAACCGTTTGGGCGGTAATTCACTGTTGGATATCCTGGTGTTCGGCAGGGCAGCTGGGGAAGACATTATTGGTTTCCTTAAAGAAAACCCTAATCATCGACCAATTAATGAAAGCAGTGTTGATAAAGCGATGGCACGCCTGAAGCGCTGGGATCAGAAAGGAGAAGGTGAGTCTGTAAAAGAGGTTCGCGATGATCTTAAAAAGGTTATGGAAAATCATTGTGGTGTGTTCAGGGTTGAAGATGTCATGGCTGAAGGCGTGAATGAACTGGTTAAAATTCGTGAGCGCATGGCTAATGTGCGCTTGAGTGATACGAGCAGGGTTTTCAATACCGCCAGGATAGAAGCCCTGGAACTGGAAAACCTTGTCGATATCGGCATGGCAACGATGAAATCCGCATTGGTTCGTCAGGAAAGCCGAGGTGCACATTCGCGCATGGATTTCACCGAGCGTGATGACAAGAACTGGTTAAAACATACGCTTTATTTCCTTGAGGATGATCGTATCGATTTCAAACCGGTAAGAACCAAGCCATTATCTGTAGATTCATTTCCACCCAAGGCCAGGGTTTATTAAGGAGGCAGGATGAAAATCAGTGTTTACCGCTATAACCCCGATGTAGATGCCAAGCCTTATCAGCAGGAATTTGATATAGAGTTCAAACAGGGAATGATGTTGCGCGACGCGCTCATGGAAGTTAAACGTCAGGACGAGTCTTTTACTTTCAGGCATTCCTGTGGTGAAGGGGTGTGCGGCTCAGATGGTGTCAATGTTAACGGGCAAAACTGCCTGGCTTGTGTCACTTCTGTAGCTGACCTGAAAGAACCAATAGTAGTCAGGCCATTTCCTGGCAGGCCGGTAATTCGTGACCTGGTTGTCGATATGAGCCAGTTTTATAAACAGTACCGGGAAGTCCAGCCATACCTGGTGCGTAAAGACCCAATGCCGGAAGTTGAAATTCTGCAATCACCGGAAGACAGGGATAAGCTTGATGGTTTGTACGAATGCATTCTGTGCGGCTGTTGTTCAACTTCATGTCCTTCTTTCTGGTGGAATCCTGATAAGTTCCTCGGGCCCGCGGCGCTGCTGCAATCATGGCGATTCCTGGCGGATAGTCGTGATCAAATGACAGATGAGCGTTTGGATGCATTGGAAGGGCCTTACAAGCTTTTTCGCTGTCACACCATTATGAACTGCACTGAAGCTTGTCCTAAAGGTTTGAATCCGACGAAGGCTATAGGTCACATTAAACAATTAATGCTTAAAAAAGCTATTTAAAATTCTACTTATTTTGCGCAATTCTGCATTGAAATCAGGTCTTTCAATGCTCATTTACTACTTGTATGTAAACTGCGCTTCAAAGACCTGTTTTCGCCTTGCCTTGCACTAAAATAAGTGAATTTTTGTTATTTATGGAAGCAGATTTAGAAGAATTACCATCTATCGAAAAACTCCGCTGGCAGTGCCGAAGAGGTATGCTGGAGCTTGATCTGATATTAAAGCAATTTCTAGAAAATAATTATAATCAATTGAATTATAATGAAAAAGAATTGTTTTGTGAGCTGCTTTCGCAGAATGATCAGGATTTACAGCAATGGCTCATGAATAAAACATCACCAGCTGACAGTCGTTTTTTGGAAATTATTGATTTAATCAACCGGCACTAAATCCAGGGAGAAAAGGGATATATTTCAGGAATACTGGCCGCTTGGCAAAGCGTTTCTGAATGAATTAACAGGAACCATGTCACTATCAGGACTGGAATGCAGTGAAAGATTATGCTTTTTCAGGACATGGTTTAGAATTTTTTCGTGAATCCAGCAAATACAGGTGTCATGTTTGGCAGCCTTGGCCGTGTATTGGCGGGGTTTCATGCTGGAAATGGCGTATTCAGCCTTACGTTCAGATGTATCGATAATTTCCGAACGGTTGTCGCTGGTAACCAGCTCAATAGCACCCATTACCAGGAATATTTCGTAGTCATCATTTTGACCACGAGAAAAAATGTCCTGTCCCTTCATGTAGCTGGTTAAACGGGCAGACTTGGCCAGTTCTTCGATTACGGATGAGTCGAACCGATTGAACGGGCGCTTTTTACGGATGATTTTTGGACTGACCGCCATGAATAGCCTCCTGCTAAACTTCTTCCATTGAAAAACTCTGGATTAAATCCATGATACTCAAAACCAGTGAGTATTCAATATTTCATTAGTAATGTTATATCAGGATTTTCAAAAATCTTTGTTCGGGTAGTAATGATCAGGAATTAAAATTGTAGGGTTTGCCTGTTTTTTGTCAATTTCAGGAAAATCGAGGTTGTAGTGCAGTCCTCTTGACTCTTTCCGGCGCATTGCGGACTGCACTATCAAGTCTGCCACTTCAAGCAGGTTACGTAGTTCCAGCAGGTCATTGTTCACCTTAAAGTTGGAATAATATTCTCCGATTTCATGGCGTAGCAGGTTGATGCGGCGTCTGGCACGCTCCAGGCGTTTATTACTGCGAACAATGCCAACGTAATCCCACATGAACTGCCTTAATTCATGCCAGTTATGCGAAACAACAATTTCTTCGTCAGAGTTAATCACGCGACTTTCATCCCAGTCGGGAATGACATGGAGTTTTTTATCCTTGATGGCCTTTTTGGTGATGGATTTGGCAGCCAGCTGGCCAAAAACCAGGCATTCCAGTAATGAGTTACTCGCCATGCGGTTGGCACCATGCAGACCGGTGTAGGCCGTTTCACCAATTGCATAGAGACGTTTTATGTCTGTTTCGGCATGCTTGTTGGTTATGATGCCACCACAGGTGTAATGTGCTGCCGGGACAATCGGAATTGGTTCTTTGGAAATATCAATGCCAAGCTCTATGCAGCGGTTGAAGATTGTAGGGAAGTGTGACTGAATAAATTTCAGGCTTTTGTGGCTGATATCCAGGTACAGGCAATCACAACCGAGACGCTTCATTTCATGGTCGATCGCACGTGCGACTATGTCCCTGGGGGCCAGTTCAGCGCGACCGTCAAATTTATCCATGAAGCGACTGCCATCGGGGAGCAGGAGTTTACCACCTTCACCTCGAACGGCTTCAGAAATCAGAAACGATTTTGCCTTGGGGTGGTAGAGGCAGGTTGGGTGGAACTGGTTAAATTCCATGTTGGCTACCCGACACCCTGCTCGCCACGCCATGGCAATGCCATCACCGGTGGCTACATCCGGGTTACTGGTATAGAGATAGACCTTGCTGGCGCCACCGGTTGCCAGTACAACAGCTTTGGCAGCAATTGATCTTACTTTGCGCGTCTGCAGATCAAGAATGTAGGCGCCGGTGCAGCGGCGCGATTTTTGTTTCTTATCTGTTGTGACCAGGTCCACAGCCAGGCAGTTTTCAATAAATCGAATATTTTTCCTGGCGCGTACCTGGTCTACGAGTGAAGTCTCAATGACGCGCCCGGTGGCATCGGCAGCATGAATCACGCGCCTGTGACTATGTCCACCTTCACGGGTTAAATGGTAACCGGATTCCGAGTTTTTCTGGCGGGTAAATTCAACGCCCAATTCCAGTAACCAGTGAATATTTTCAGGTCCATACTTCACAACACGGGAAACAGTATCGGCATCACAGATACCCGCGCCAGCTGTCAGCGTGTCCTGTATATGGGATTCAATTGAATCTGAGGAATCCAAAACAGCAGAAATGCCACCCTGTGCGTAGAGCGTGTTGCCCTCAGTGATTTCCCGTTTTGCCATTATGACAATTTTAAGATCGCTCGGCAGGCGCAGCGCCAGGCTGAGTCCGGCAGCACCGCTACCGATGATAAGGACGTCACATTTTTTGATTTTGGCTGTCATTTTAGTCGTGTTATTGTTGTCGGCTAAGACACTGATTAATAATTAAATAATTTTAATGAGCATATTATGACAATAGTTTGGGTTTCTGCCCAGATTGCACCGTTGAACTTTTCATTAAACTGCCGGTCTTTCATGATGAGAGATAAATGGTGGGGGAGAGTTAGCGCCGAGTTTGGGCTTTTGCATTAATGACTAATAAGAACAGTGATCAGATTTTGGTCGAAAAGGTTCAACAAGGCGATAAGAAAGCTTTTGATGTGCTGGTTCTTAAGTATCAGCAAAAAGTTGCCAACATTGTTGCCCGGTATATCAGAGATCCGGTAGAGAGTTTGGATGTGACACAGGAAGCATTTATTAAGGCCTATCGGGCATTACCTAATTTCAGGGGTGATAGTGCTTTTTATACCTGGCTTTATCGTATTGCCATTAATACAGCGAAAAATTACCTGGTGTCTCAAAGTCGACGACCTCCGGGTACTGATGTTGATGCAGAAAGTGCCGAGCAGATTGATTCCGGTGAACGGCTTAAAGACAGGGCTTCGCCGGAAAGCATTCTTTTGAGTGATGAGATAGCCACTACGGTAAGAAATGCCATTGAAGCACTTCCTGAAGAATTAAAAACAGCAATTACTTTGCGTGAACTCGAAGGTTTGAGCTACGAAGAGATTGCAGAAGCCATGGATTGCCCAATTGGAACTGTCAGATCGCGAATTTTCAGAGCCAGGGAAGCTATTGATTCGCAATTAGCCCCTTTATTGTCATGATGAGAAGGTAAGTTATGTCTAGTGATATCAATGAAAAAATATCGGCTTTTATAGACGATGAACTTGAGCAATCTGAATTCGAAACGGTTCGAAAAAGATTTGAACAGGATAAAACTGTACAACTGACACTTAATCGCTATGCATTGATCAGTGAATCCATCAAAGGCAATCATTGCAGCCATAACGCCCAGTCTGTGGCTGAATTAGTCAGTCAGCAACTAAAAGATGAACCGACGGTACTAGCCCCTACAAAACCAAAAACTCATAATCATAAAGAAAGCTGGAAGACTTATTTTGCCGGTGCCGCTGTGGCTGCTACTGTTGCAGCGGTTGCTGTCTTTAACGTTGGATCTTTTTCTGCAGGCGACGCTCAGATTGAGCAATTCCCGGTTACGGTTTCAGTCTCCCCCTCATCCAATGTACGCCCTGTCATGCTTGACAACATGGCACTGCCTGCTTCGACAAAATGGACAACTCAAAATGCAAGTTCCAGCGTTCATTCAGATGAAATCGAAAAAGAATTGAATCAGTTTTTAATGGAACACTCGGAATATACTACCCAGTCAGGCATACCCGGGATGCTACCTTATGCAACCATCGTTGTTTATGACAAACAAAAGTAAGCATGCTTAGATTTCCCGTTTTCTTCCTTTCTGTATTGCTGGTTAATACAGTATTTGCAGGTTCCCAGCAAAGCAGCTATTGGCTTGATAAAATGATGAAGGCGGTTCACCAACTCAACTACGATGGCCATTTTGTTTATTTACATGGCGACAATATCGAGTCCCTGCGAACTGTTCACACTGTAATAGATGGTCATGAGATCGAGCGGCTGTTTTCCCTGAATGGTGAAGCCAGGGAAATTGTTCGCGATAAAGATACCGTTACCCGTATAATGCCTAACGATAAGTCAGTGGCAACAACCAAGCGGTTAATGGACACAGAATATTTCTCAGGTTTCTTTGTTCTGCAGGTTGAAGAAATAGAAAAGAATTATGAAATTAATCTCAGCGGTAGAGATCGGATTGCAGATCGTGCAACACTGGTCATGGTATTCAAGCCCAGGGATGATTTACGCTATGGTTACCGGTTAAATCTCGATGAAGAGTATGCCTTGCCACTTCAGTGGGAAATGTTTGATCAACAGGGCAGTTTAATTTCGAGCATCATGTTTACACAGATCAGTATTGGTGATGAAGTTGCTGATTCTGGTTCATTGCTTGAAAAAGATAATTCCCCAGTTACAAAACACGTCACAAAACAGGTAACACCATCAACTCAGGAACTGAATAATTCACCACCTAAATCAGCCTGGCATTTTGACAACATTCCAAATGGTTTTAAATTAAAGCATCATCGCCCAACGATCCCACATCATCCTAAGCGCGACATTGAACAGTATATTTTCAGTGACGGCATAGCCAGCTTTTCAGTTTATATAGAACAGACTGACAAGTCCCGTTTGTCTGGTCAGGCTCACCTAGGTGCACTGAATGCTTATGGTGTTTTTGTTGATGGGCACCAAATAACCGCGGTTGGTGAAGTTCCCTCGGAAACGCTGGTGTTTATCAGCAACCTGGCCAAAAAATGATAGAGGAAGTTGCGAGAGTATTATCTGTCGATAACGACTACGTTACAGTGGAAGTGGAAAAAACATCCGGTTGTGGTAGCTGCAATGCTAAAGGTGCATGTGGTACTTCGAGTTTAGCCGGTTTTTTTAACTTCAAAGCTCCGGCGCTGACCGTTAAAAACACGCTCAATGCTAAAGTTGGTGATAGTGTTTTGCTGGCTTTGCCAGAACAGACACTATTAATAGGCTCTATGCTTCTATACATATTACCACTGGTTGGAATGATTTTATTTGCTGGGCTTGCATCGGTTTTTCAACTTTCTGAAGGTGAACTGCCCCAGATTGGACTTGGAGCGTTTGGTTTGTTTTTCGGACTGTTTCTATCGAGAAAATTGTCTTCAAAATTAATGAAACAGGATGATACTGCCAAAATGGTTAAGCTTTTTTCCCGTCAGGTTGTCATATCTTCTGATCAACTCATTTCATAAAGATCATTAATCTTTGTCTATTTTTCATGTAGGAATTTAACAAAATGAGAAATGCTAAAATTCTGATGCCGTTTGTAATCATGATTATGCTGTTCAACTCGATTGCATCAGCAAATAATCTGCCTGATTTTACCGGCATGGTCGAGCTGTACAGCCCAGCTGTTGTGAATATCAGTACCAGTAAAAACATCACCATTCACGGTAAAAAAATCAATCCGCATGATTTTGGGATACCGGAGATGGATCCCAACAATCCCTTCAATGATTTTATCGAGAAGTTTCTGGGTGAACATTTCAACCTTCCGGATCTGATTGAAAGAGACTCTAAATCCTTGGGATCGGGTTTTATCATTTCCGAGGATGGATACATCCTGACCAACCATCACGTGGTTAAAAATGCCGATGAGATTCTGGTGACATTAAAAGATAAACGTGAATTTAAAGCCAAGCTTATTGGTTCTGATAAAGGCTCGGACATAGCACTTATAAAAATTGAATCTGCAAACCTGCCAACCGTCAACCTGGGGAAAGCTTCCGATTTGAAAGTAGGTGAATGGGTTCTTGCGATCGGTTCTCCCTTTGGTTTTGAGCATTCGGTGACAGCAGGTATTGTCAGTGCCAAGGGACGCAGCCTGCCGTCAGAAAACTATGTACCTTTCATTCAGACTGACGTTGCTATTAACCCGGGCAACTCGGGAGGCCCCTTGTTCAACCTAAAAGGTGAGGTTGTAGGTGTTAACTCGCAAATATTCAGCCGTTCCGGTGGGTTCATGGGTTTAAGTTTTGCTATTCCAATTGAACTGGCTATAAATGTCACAGAGCAACTCAAGGAACATGGTGAGGTACGCCGCGGATACCTGGGTGTGTTTATTCAGGATGTCACTCATGAACTGGCAGAATCATTTCAAATGAAACGCCCGCGTGGTGCGTTGATATCCAAAATTATTCCAGACAGTCCAGCTGATCAGGCTGACCTGCAGGTTGGCGATATTATTCTGAAGTTCAACGGCCAAATTATTGAACGATCATCTCAATTACCGCCCTTGGTAGGTGGTAGCCCGCTGGGTAAGCCTGCAACAGTGGAAATCATTCGAAATGGCAAGCGCATGGAATACCAACTGAACGTTCAGCAGTTACCTGATAGCAATAAGCTTGCAGACAATGCCGAAACGAAAAAAGAATTCAGAGACAGGGTAGGTCTGGTTGTTAAAAACATGTCCAAAATGCAGCGTGAACAGTTAGGTCTCAGTTTAAACGAGGGGGTTCTGGTTACTGATGTAAAACCCGGTGCTGCGCGCCTGGCAGGCGTCAAAGTTGGCGATATTATCACGCGAATAAATAACAAAACGGTTGAATCCACCTCCGATTACGACGAAATTATGCATCAGGCAGAACCCGGCAAAAACGTGGCTTTACTGGTTCATCGCGATGAGCAGGCGCTTTTTATACCGATTCGTATTCCGCTTAATTAAAACCATAGCCAATTTAATACCTGTGCCAGTTTCAAGTAGCTTATTCAGGTACCAGTTGCCTGAGGGTTTAAATACAAGTTTACTCTGAAGCTTTAGATTGAAAAATTGTGCCAGATGTTGCCTGTTTGAGGTATGATTGCGAACTTTATGTTGCGCAAAGAAGTAGCTCTCTTCCTGATTCATGCCTGAACTCGATAAAATTCGAAATTTTTCCATCATTGCACATATCGATCATGGAAAATCCACCATAGCCGACCGGTTTATCCAGTATTGTGGTGGCTTGACTGAACGTGAAATGAATGCCCAGGTTCTTGATTCCATGGATATCGAGCGCGAACGTGGCATTACCATCAAGGCACAGAGTGTTACCCTGCATTACACATCACCCAAAGATGGTGAAACCTACCAGTTAAACTTCATTGATACGCCCGGTCACGTGGATTTTTCCTACGAAGTGTCCAGGTCACTGGCAGCCTGTGAAAGTGCTCTGCTTGTTGTTGATGCGGCCCAGGGAGTTGAAGCACAAAGCGTTGCAAACTGCTATACCGCGATTGACCAGGGACTGGAAGTCATTCCCGTTCTCAACAAGATTGACCTGCCTGCAGCGGAGCCTGACAGGGTAATTAACCAGATCGAGGAAATTATTGGCATCGAAGCTCAGAACGCAATCCGTGTTTCTGCCAAAACCGGTGTCGGCATTCCTGATCTGCTGGAACAACTGGTTGAGCTGACTCCGCCACCTGTAGGTGATATTGAAGCGCCTTTACAGGCATTGATCATTGATTCCTGGTTTGATCCTTATGTGGGTGTTATTTCACTCATCCGAATAGTAAATGGCAGTATCAAACCGAAGGATAAAATACATGTAATGTCGACCGGTCGTGTCTACCAGGTAGAAAAGGTCGGTGTATTCAATCCAAAGCGTAATGATCTTGATAAGCTGTGTACCGGTGAGGTGGGCTATCTGATCGCCGGTATCAAAGAAATCGATGGTGTACCTGTCGGGGATACCATTACCCTGGATAATAACCGCGCCACCGAATCCCTGCCCGGTTTTAAGGAAATGCAACCAAGGGTGTTTGCCGGTTTGTTTCCGGTGACATCGGATGATTATGAAGACCTTCGTGAAGCACTGCAAAAATTAAAACTCAATGATGCGGCACTTAATTTCGAACCTGAAACTTCACAGGCTCTGGGCTTTGGGTTCCGTTGCGGTTTTCTCGGTATGCTGCATATGGAAATTATCCAGGAGCGACTTGAGCGTGAATACGACCTGGACCTGATTACGACAGCTCCAACGGTAATATACGAGGTTGAGAAAACTGATGGTGAGCTTATCAGGGTCGATAACCCTGCAGACCTGCCTGATCCTGGCCTGATTGAAGAAATCCGGGAACCGATTATTGATGCTCACATACTGGTTCCAAATGATTATCTGGGTGCAGTTATAGCGCTTTGTGTTGAGAAACGTGGAATTCAGAAAGATCTTCAATATCTCGGTGGACAGGTTCAGGCACACTATGAGTTGCCGTTAAATGAAGTGGTCCTGGACTTTTTTGACCGTCTTAAATCATGCAGTCGAGGTTATGCTTCTTTTGAGTATAATTTCAAATTGTTCAGAGCCGCTGACCTGGTAAAACTCGATATTTTGATTAATTCTGAGAAAGTTGATGCGCTTTCAATGATTGTTCATCGCGATTATTCACAGGGCCGTGGCCGCGAACTTGCTGAAAAAATGAGGGAAATCATTCCCCGTCAGATGTTCGAGGTTGCGATTCAGGCTGCAATTGGCTCCAAGATTATTGCCCGAACTACTGTCAAGGCTTTACGTAAAAATGTCACGGCAAAATGTTACGGTGGTGATATCACTCGTAAACGCAAGCTGCTGGAAAAACAAAAAGCCGGTAAAAAACGCATGAAACAGGTCGGCAGTGTGGAAATTCCACAGGAAGCATTTCTTGCAGTACTCAAGGTGGGTAAGGATAACTAACCCGTTAAATTACGGAATTTAATATGACTTTCAATTTTAATTTGCCAACAATTCTTGTATTGGCTTCAGCAATTACAGGTCTGATTTGGCTGATTGACAGCCTGTTTTTGGCAAAAAAGCGTAAATCCCAGAATAAAAAGGAACCTTTGCTGATTGAGTACTCAAAATCCTTTTTTCCTGTGATTTTTATCGTACTTTTGTTGCGTTCTTTTCTGGTCGAGCCTTTTCGAATTCCTTCCGGCTCAATGATGCCGACATTGCTGGTTGGTGATTTTATCCTGGTCAATAAATATGCCTATGGCATTCGCCTGCCAGTTCTGAATAACAAGGTAATTGATATAGGAAAACCGGAACGGGGCGATGTTTTTGTTTTTCGATACCCACTTAACCCGAATATTGACTATATTAAGCGTGTAGTCGGAGTTCCTGGCGACATTATTGATTACCGGGATAAAGTCTTATATGTTAACGATCAGCCCATGCAGAAAACTACACTCGGGGTTTATACCGGGGTAGGGTCAGGTGAGCGTGAAACCGGTTCCCAGGAGCATGTAGAGGATTTGACGGGTGTGGAGCATGCAACGCTGACCCATCCTTCTGCGCCTAATCTACCACGTGGCTGTGCAGTGCTTTCACGCGGTCCGGTGAAAATACCCGAAGGTGCTTATTTTGCGATGGGTGATAACCGTGACAACAGTAACGACAGCCGTTGCTGGGGATTGGTTGCAGAACAGCACCTGGTTGGAAAAGCATTTGCCGTCTGGATGCACTGGGATGGTAATCGTGATGGTTTGCCTATTGCCTGGAACAGGCTGGGCACTTTGATTAAATAACTCTTGAAGGTATATCAATGAACACAAAGGCACGTCAAAAAGGACTCACATTTTTAAGCATTCTGATTATTTTGGCCATAGGTGGTTTCTTTGTTTTACTGGCATTGAAAATCACACCGATCTATCTGGAAAATCAAAGTATTAAGTCGATTGTTGCCGGTCTAAACGATGACGCCCAAAGGCTGAGAAATAAAACAGTTTCCGGGGTGAAAAAGGAAATTCAGAAACGCTTTCGAATCAACAGCATCTATGATTTTCCCAAAGACGGTTACAAGATCAAAAAGGAAAAAAACAAGTTAGTTATTGATTTCACCTACGATCGTGTAGAACCAATTGTGCACAATATATCGGTGATGGTGTCATTCAGTGACAAGCTTGAAATTGACTATAGTGGAAATTGAGTAAACGTTTGAGAGAACCGTTAAGCCAGCTGCAGCAAAAGATTGGTTACAGCTTCTCCGATATCTCTTTATTGGAGACCGCCATGACTCATCGTAGTGCTGGCATGAAAAACAACGAACGCTCCGAATTTCTAGGTGATTCAATTTTAGGTTTTATTATTGCTGATCATCTTTTTCATCAGTTTCCCGGTGCTGATGAAGGGCAGTTAAGTCGCTTAAGGGCTTCTTTGGTTAAGAAAGAAACACTTGCCTCAATCGGGAAAAGCCTTTCAATTGGCAATTACCTGAAGCTTGGACAGGGGGAACTTCGTAGTGGCGGTCATACCCGGGATTCCATTTTGGCGGATGCCGTTGAAGCGGTTATTGCCGCAATTTACCTCGATGCCGGATACCAGAAAGCCCGGGATTTTATTTTCGAGTTGTTTAAAGAAAAGCTTGAAGAAGTCACTTTAGAAAAAGGCAGGAAAGATCCCAAAACAAGGTTACAGGAATACCTGCAAAGTCATTCGATTGAGTTGCCGGTATATGAGATTGTCGAATCAAGTGGTCCCCAGCATCGCCAGCAATTTAAAGTCAGCTGTGCCATCAAACAGGAAAAATTAGTGACTATTGGATCAGGCTCAAGTCGCCGCAAGGCTGAACAGGACGCAGCCAGCAGGATGTTAGAGCATTATGAGCAGTAAACGCCATTGTGGATTTGCCGCTATTGTCGGCAGGCCTAATGTTGGAAAGTCGACACTTATTAATAAGTTCATCGGCCAGAAACTGGCCATCACCTCGCACAAACCACAAACAACACGCCATAGTATTCTGGGGATCAAAACTTTAGAGAATGGTCAGATTGTTTACCTCGATACACCAGGAATTCACCGACGCGGTGGACAGGCAATGAACCGTTATCTGAACAGAACAGCCAATGCCGTGTTACAGGACGTGGACGTTATTATATTTGTCGTTCAGGCTGAAGTCTGGAATAGGGAAGATAAACAGGTGATGAATAATGTCATTAGAAGTGGCCGTCCTGTTATTCTGGTCATCAACAAAATTGATCTGGTTGACGACAAGGAAAAATTATTACCCTTTATCGAAATGGTTGGTGGACAGCATGACTTTCTAGAAGTTATACCAGTCTCGGCAAAAAATGGTAGCCAGGTTTCAGTGCTGGAAAATCATGTGCTTCAGGCTTTGCCTGAAGGGGAAAATATTTTCCCCGAGGACCAGTTAACAGATCGGAGTGAAAGGTTTTTTGCTGCTGAACTGATTCGTGAACAGTTGACTCGTCAGTTCCATATGGAATTGCCTTATGCCACTACAGTAGAGATAGAGTCCTTTGTTGAAGAGGAAAAGCTCTATCGTATTCATGCATTGATCTGGGTTGAGCGCCAGGGCCAAAAAAATATATTAATAGGAAACAAGGGAGAATCCCTGAAACAGGTTGGCACGCATGCCAGGCAGTCAATGGAAAAATTTTTTGAAAAGAAAGTCTTTCTTAAATTATGGGTAAAGGTTAAAAAAAGCTGGTCTGATGACGAAAACGCACTAGCCCGGCTTGGTTACAAAGACTAATGGTTCAATCTGTTAAGCTTTTATCTCCAGCCTATGTTCTTCACCGGCGTCCTTACTCTGATACAAGTTTGATAGTAGATTTTTTTTCTTTACATTTCGGTCGTGTCACCTGCGTTGCTAAAGGTGTTAAAAGTAGCAAGTCTTCCAAATCTGCAATCCTGCAGCCTTTTACCCCGCTGATGATGAACTTTTCGGGCCGGGGCGAAGTCAAAACCCTGAATCAATGTGAATCTGCCGGCCATTTACTTGAGTTTTCTGGTAACCGCCTTTTTACGGCTTATTATGTAAATGAGCTTTTGCTAAAAGCATTACCAAAACATGAAGTTGCTGAAACAGTGTTTTCCGGTTATTCAGAATTATTGAAAATTATTTCAAACAATAAAGAAAATTTTGAAAACAAATTAAGGCTATTTGAAAAGCACCTGCTTGATTTTTTAGGTTATGGGCTTTTGCTCGAGTGTGATGTTGAAAATGGGCTTCTTATACAAGCTGATAAGAAATATCGATATATCTTTGATAAAGGTCCCTCGGAGTGCCAGGTTAATCCTACTTACAAGGATGATACTCCGGTACTCAGTGGCGAAACATTACAGGCGCTTGCTCTGGGACAGTTGTTCAACCAGACTCATTTACATGAAAGTAAATTGCTGATGCGATATCTTATTCAGCATTTGCTCGGTGGATATGTTTTTAAAAGCCGCGATTTTTTTAAGAGGGAGAGAGCATGACAATCGCATACCAGCGACTTTTAGGAGTCAATATTGACCATGTTGCCACTATAAGACAGGCGCGTGGTACCCGTTACCCGGAACCTGTCCAGGCGGCATTGGTTTCTGAACAGGCTGGCGCTGATGCTATTACTCTTCATTTGCGTGAAGATCGTCGACATATTCAGGACAGAGATGTCTATATGCTGAAAGATGTTCTTCAGACAAGGATGAATCTTGAAATGGCGGCTACCAGTGAAATGTTGAAAATTGCCCTTGATGTTAAACCGGCAGATGTTTGCCTGGTTCCTGAAAAAAGAGAGGAATTAACCACCGAGGGTGGGCTTGACGTTATTACAAATGAAGATTACCTGAAGGATTATTGTGCAGAGCTGGCAGATGCCGGTATTCGTGTTTCGCTATTTATCGATGCGGACAGGGATCAGATTGATGCGGCTGCCAGGGTTGCAGCACCCGTGATTGAAATTCATACGGGGCATTATGCTGAAGCTTCAGGTAGTATTGCTAAAGACCGGGAACTAATTCGTATTCAAACTTCAGTCTCGCATGGCCTGGAAGTCGGTCTGCATGTCAATGCCGGACATGGTCTGGACTATCATAATGTACAGCAAATAGCTGGCATTGATGGCATTAGAGAGTTAAACATAGGACATGCGATTATTGCCAGGGCCGTTTTTAGCGGTCTTGAAGAAGCGGTTAGTACTATGAAAAGGTTTATACAGGTTAAGACTGTTTAGGCAGTTTTTTGCAGAAGTCCTGCAGCCTTTCATATTCTTGACGAAGCCTGGAAATCTCTTCTTTCAATTTAGAATACCTGGCTTTTTCAATGCTCAGTTGAATGTCTTTAACGGTTTTGCTTAAAGCAACAACAGCACAGACAGAGGCAGCCCCGTGAATACGGTGCAGTGTCTGCCAAAGCTCTTTCCAGTTTTCTTCTGATAAATGTTTTTCGAGTTCTTTGAGCATTTCAGGGAGGTCATTAACGAGTTTAAAAAGTAACTTGTTAGCAACAGAAATCTGATTGTCAGTTATCCTTAATGCCTGGTCTTTGTCTCTGATGGGCAGGCTGTCCGAGTCTGAATATTTGTTGTCTACGGGTAAGCGTTCGGTTTTTATTTCTATAGTTTCGCCTTTATACACCCTGGAAATGATGTTTTTTAAGTTATCCACATTAACCGGTTTAATTAAAACACCGTTAAAACCCTGATCGATTAAAATACTTTCATCGGTAAAACCAACATCGGCGGTCAATGCAATGACTGGGAATTGATAACCTGAATTTCTGATCAAACGGGTAGCATCAATGCCATTCATAACCGGCATGTGAATGTCCATAAAAGCCAGGTGAATTTCATCTTTATGTATTTTATCAATAGCTTCAGAGCCATCGTAAGCCGAGATAATATTTGCGTTGGAATCTTCCAGTAATGAAGTTAATAAGTTCTGATTAACCTCGTTGTCATCAACAACAAGAATATTCATGTTTGAAAAATCCAATTCTCTGACTGAGCTTAGACTTGCGAGATTGCTATGATTTTGAATCTGTTCACTGTTATCCAAGTTAAGGGTAATCATTAAACCTTCTCTAAGTCCTCTCTCAGAAACAGGTGACTTAAGTACAACACAATGAAAATTTTCAGAGAGTCGATTGATCAGGCTGTTATTAGATGAAGGAATAAAAATGATGGATTTTTCATCTGTAAGGGGCTTCAGAAAAGTGTCAATGCCATCAAGTTGCGAAGGGCTGATCGAGATGATGTTTGCATCGAAGTAGGCATTATTTTTAATTGAGCGAAATTGATCTATGTCATCGGTCTCTTCAGTGATAAAACCAAAGTTTTGCATTTGATTGTTTATCGAGGCTCTTGAAAGCTGATGGTTATCATAAATCAAGGCTTTTAATCCATTAAAGTTGCTTTCTGAGATTGCATCAAATACATGGCTGGAATTTTTATCCTTGTTTATCTCAAAAGGCAGTTTGACGAAAAAAGTAGATCCCAGGTTGATTGTGCTCTCCAGGCTAAGGCTTCCGCCCATTTTTTGACATAGAGATTCACATATATTCAAGCCCAGGCCAGTACCTGATTCAGCAATATTCAAACCGGTTTCTGCCTGTGCAAATGGCTTGAATAACTTGGTCTGGTCTTCTTCTGATATACCTGTTCCAGTATCTGTAACAGAGAAACCTAATATTATTTTATCAGAGGATTCATCATCAATTGCGACACGCAATATCACATCACCTGAATCAGTGAATTTGATGGCATTGCTTAAGAGATTTGAAAGAATTTGAGCTAATCGTAAAGAGTCGCCAATAATTTCTGAAGGAACATCGTTGTAGACTATGGCGATGAGTTGTAATTTCTTGTCATGGGCAGCAGGAGTAAACAGGTTGATTACATGTGAAACAGTTTCTTTTAAGTTGAATGGCAGATGATTAATTAGGATTTTATCAGCTTCCAGTTTTGAATAATCCAGAATGTCATTCAGGATTTGAAGTAGTTTTTTTGATGACTGCTCAATCGTATCTACAAAATATACCTGTTTTTCATTCAGCTCAGATTTTTTTAATAATGCGGTAAATCCAATAACGCCATTCATTGGTGTTCTGATTTCATGACTCATGTTTGCAAGAAATCGTGATTTCATTCTGGTCGATTCAATGGCCTCTTTTCTTGCAATATCAAGTTCGATATTTTGAATTTCCAAAGCCTGCAAGCTGGTATTTAAATCGTCAGTAATTTTTTCTACTTCCTGGTTTATCTGTTCATTTCGGTTTTCCAACGCGTCAGCCATTTCATTAAAACCTTTTTGCATGACAAGAATTTCATGACTGGAATCTTCTTCTACACGGGTTGAAAATTGTTTTTTACTTAACAGTACAAAGGCGTCGACAAGTTTGGAAATTGGTTTGAAAATTCTATGCGTCAGGTATAGGCTGAGAATAGTTGCTATCAAAATAATGGATAGAATAGTTATCACAGCAACTTTGACCAGTTCCTGTGTTTTTATTGCCATTTTGTCATTCATTTGAATGACCGTTTTACCAATAATTACAGGCAATAATTCTGCAGGCTGATTTTCTTCAAAATCACCAAGGTTTTCACTGATGGGTATTAGTTTGATATCAGCCTGGTATTGGTTTAAGTTTTTATACTGATTATCTTTGCTATCACTGTGAAGCAAGCCGGTATTAGAATAAATTTCAACTTTTACCAGGTCCTCATTGGTTTTTAAGTAAAATTTAATATTGCTCGCAATCTGGTTGATATTATCGGTAAAAACCTGGTTGATATTTTCACTGGCAATCTGATTGGCTAAGGCTTGAGAGCGTTGTTCAAGAACTGTCTGAGTATCACTGATACGTAATGAGGTGAAATAGATGGTTATTCCAATTGAGATAATTGCAGCAGGTATAACCGACAATAAAATTACACGCTTGTAGAGGTTGTTTTTTAAAAAAGATTTCATTGCACAACCTCTAGGTTGATTTTATTGATCATGCTTTGGTCTATTTCCATATTCAAAGCTTTCAATATATTTTCATTTATCAAAACTTTATATGAACTGGGGTAATACACGCCGGCATTTTTTTTATTTTCAAGCATTTCATAAGCAAGCCTGGAGATTTCACCTGCGATTTTAGTTTTCGGTGTGACTAAAGAAATAACTGCGCCGGTTTTTACAAGTGAGATTGAATAGCCTATGAATGTAATATTGTTCGCGTAACCCGAAATGAATATCTGGTTAATGTTGCTTCGGTTATAAATTTCTTTATCCGGCAACATTAAAATACTGCTCTTCGATAGAGCCTGGTCTTTTAAAATTTGGCTTATACTTGATCTGTTTGTAGAATCAAATTTTTTGTAGCGAAGATGAATATTGAGTTTTTGTGATGCAGTCTCAAGTAATTCTTTGCGCCACTCGGAATTGGCAGAATATAAAACTGTTAAATTTGGTTTAGATTCAAATAGTCTTGTCAGGATATCGAGTTGAGTTTTGTAAGACTGTTCAAGAACTAGAAAATACTGATTTGACTTTGCTTTGAGAATATCCTGATCCAAAGGCAACACAGTATGGAGTTTTTTTATCTCCGGCTTTAAATCCAAATCTTCTATTTCTAACCAGGCTTGCTTGCCTAATGTAATTATGAAATTGTAGTTTAGATTATTGATTATTTCTTTGTTGATATCCGCAACTGTCCGAGTATCAATGATTGGCTTTTTTTCAGGGCAGCTTTGGCATTTTAGCGCGAGAGCAAAAGTTAATTCAGAAGCTATTTTGCTATATAGCTCGGCATCACTGCTTTTCAGTATAAGAATATTGGGTTGATCAAAATCAGCGATATCGCTGGCTATTGCAGGCGGAACAAAACCAATACTCATTAGAAGAGCAAGGAGGATTATCAAAGTTTCACAAATTACTGTTTTGAAATTTGTAATGCTTAATTGCATTTCATCTGTTCCATGATGAAAATTAATTCTATTCTCAATTTAAGCCGAGTTTTACCTGGAAGTATGTTTCCAGGCCGACTAAGTTATCATTTTTGAAATCTTGATTTGGTTTATCGCTTACATTTCTAACAATGCCACTGAATTCCAGCTTTTCACCTTTTTCAGTCGAAATTTCTTTGGTGAATTT